>JAUTWY010000241.1 GCA_030838305.1 Acidobacteriaceae bacterium | reverse complement strand
GGCGAGTCGTTGATCCTGATCCTTTCCGACATCAACATGCCTGGAATGAGCGGCCTTGAGCTGTTACCCAAGGCGAAAGCCGCTCGGCCGGACGTTCCCGTCATCATGATCACGGCCTACGGCGACGACAATACCAGGAGGAAAGCCTTGGAAGGCGGCGCGGAGGCGCTTCTTACCAAGCCTATCGATTTTGTGGCGCTTCGCACTGAGATCGACGGTCGGGTCGCAAGGGCCGCGTAATCGACGTCCTAAGACTCCCGCGCGGGCCGATGTCCGAAACGGGTCAGCAACGGACATCGAGCAAATGCCGTAAGACGTGCAAAAGCTATCCTATGGTTCTTCTTTCATGGTGGAATGGCATACTTGAGCCAGGTTGAGGCTATTTTAGATGGATCATTTAAAGGGGTGCCCTGCCAATGACAGAACAGCAAATTCGTTTCGACGATGGAGCCAGCTACGAGCGGATGATGGGGGCTTGGAGCAGGCTCGCGGGCGATGTTTTCCTCGATTGGCTGAAGCCCGGATCAGGATTGAGGTGGGTCGATGTTGGTTGCGGAAACGGGGCGTTCAGTGAACTCGTAGTCCAGCGTTGCGCGCCGGCTGTGCTGCAGGGTGTTGATCCGTCAGAAGCACAGCTCAACTATGCTCGTACGCGACCTGGTGCGCGAACAGCCGACTTTCAATTGGGTGATGCAATGGCACTCCCATTTCCCAATGACAGTTTTGATGTGGCCGTCATGGCGCTGGTGATTTTTTTCGTTCCTGATCCAGCCAAAGGCGTCGCCGAGATGGCCCGGGTGGTACGACCGGGCGGCGAAGTAGCAGCCTACGTGTGGGACATTATCGGCGGCAAAGGTGCCGCCGCACCGATTGAGTCAGAGATGCGGGCGATGGGCCTCACGCCGCCGCGTCCGCCGAGTTTCGAAGCCTCGCGGATCGAGGCACTTCGGGAATTGTGGTCGGACGCGGGTCTCGATGCGATAGAGACACGAGAGATCGTGGTACAACGTACGTTCAATGACTTTGACGATTTCTGGACAACTACCTTGCTTATCCCTACCCTCGGCCCGACATTTGCGTCGATGCCACCTAAGGATGCCGAACTCCTTAAAACTCGTGTACGTTCTCGCCTACCGACAGATGCAGCTGGCCGTATCACCTACGAAGCGCGTGCTAACGCCGTAAAGGGGCGTATGCCAGAGTGAGTGTCGGCTACGGGTCAAACGCGCCGGTTTGATCCTTAGCTGGTGACTTCCGGTCTAGCCCAATCAACGGACATCGCAAGACCGGCCCGGCTGGTCTGATTCGTGCCAACAGCGGAAGCTGCCTTCGTTCGTTTGAGTTAGCGCCTAACATCGGCACCCAGAAATGATCGTAGCTCTTCTAGAAAGCGCGTAAGTGCGGGTTCGCCTTCCAACATTATGTGGTTTCGGCTCTCAAGCGGAACGAAACGAGCGCCCGGGATGCCTGCGGCCATGCGCCTACCCGATTCGAAGGGTACTCTGGCGTCATGACGGGCATGCATGACGAGGGTCGGCACCTTCACCTGCGACAGGAGCGAACTCACGTCCACTTCGCTATTCGCCAGAAAAGTGCGTGCGGCGTCGGCGGGCGAGGTCGAGATTCGTTGAAGCTCGTTGAACCAGTCGGCCTGTTCCTTATTGGCGTCCGGAATAAACTGGGATGTGAACATTTGCCTGAATGCCGGATTTTCCTGACCCCATCCGAGGCGCATGAGGGTGAGCATCGCTTCCCCGGATGCCTTCTCCGCCTCGGTCCTCGCGCGCTTCTTCCAGCCGACGGCAAAACCTCCGAGTAGAATCAGATGCGACACCCGCTCCGGATGCCGGACGGCGTAAGCGATCGAAACCGCGCAACCCTGCGATATGCCGAGAAGCGCGAATCGATCGATGCCCGCGGCATCTACAACCGCTTCGAGGTCGTCCACGAATCGTTCAAATGTGACGTCCATGACCTCACGATCCGACAGCCCGTTCCCACGGGCGTCGTATCGGAAGAAGGCATGATCACGAGACAATTCCTGGTAGAGATGCCGCCAGATCGGACTTTCAAAATCAAATTCGATGTGGGTCATCCAGTGGCCGGTTTTGACTAGCGGATGACCCTGGCCTCTCAGGGCGTAGGCAAGCTGCACGCCGTCTACGGTTTGGCAGAAATGAATTTCCTGTTCGTACCGAACGGTTGTCCTCGCAGTGTCTTCCGCAGATGAGGGAATGGCTGCTTCCGGAATTGCCTCGATATCCTTGGCGGTAAGCCCGAATACGCCGACAGCACGCGAGATGTTCTTTACGACCTGCTCGCCCAGATCGGCGAAAGCCATCGACAGTTTGTCCCTGATCTGGTCGTTTGCTGCCCTTGAAATACATACACCGCCGGGTTCGCAAAGTGTTTCCAGACGAGCCGCGATATTAACGCCGTCGCCGAAAATATCGTCGCCATCAATGATGATGTCACCGACGTTGATTCCGATTCGAAATACGATTTGTCTTTCCGCGGGAATCCCGGCGTTACGCCGGACCATGCTGCGCTGAATCTTGACCGCACAACCAACTGCATCGACCACGCTGGCGAATTCTACCAACATCCCATCGCCGGTAGTTTTAACGATGCGGCCGTGATGCTCTGAAATTCCAGAATCGACTAGTTCGCGACGGTGTAACTTGAGAGATGTTAGCGTTCCCACTTCATCTGCGCCCATCAGGCGACTGTAGCCAACCACATCAGCAGCTAAAATCGCCGCAAGTCGGCGCTGCATTGCTTTTCTCCGTCGTACGTTATCGAAGAGATTAAGCTGAAGGACATGCAATGTGGAAAACCTAGCATTTTGCGCCCGAACGGCAAGTGAGAAAAGGCAGACAATCGGTCCAGCCGCCGCGACTCAATGTCTGAGATGGGTCACTTGCCGACGTGACGGGAAACGCAAGAGCCGCTACCAAAGCCCTTCGATTGATTAGGGAGGTGAGGATGGCGGCGTACCGGGGAAGCTGCATCTGCGGCGAAGTCGTATTCGAGGTCGATGGCCCCTTTGACCGCTTCCTGAATTGCCACTGCTCGCGCTGTCGGAAAGCGACCGGGACCGCCCATTCCTGCGAGGTGATCGTGAAGGCGTCGGCCGTTCGCTGGCTTCGCGGCGAGGGATCGGTCGCACGTTTCGACCTACCGCAGGCTAGGAGTTTTGCAACCGCCTTCTGCAAGCAGTGCGGCAGCCCGATGCCGCATCTTACCCGCAGCGGCCGTGAGGCGATCATTCATGCAGGCGCCTTCGACGACCCGCTTGGTGCCGCACCCGACCTCCACGTGCATTGGGCGTCTCGGGCCGACTGGTATCGCCATGGCGAAGAGCTGCTTGTGGAGGAATGAACAAATCCA
>JAUTWY010000227.1 GCA_030838305.1 Acidobacteriaceae bacterium | reverse complement strand
CTTCCTCGACAATACCTGGCGCTCATGGTTCGACTTCGGCAAGCAGTCGCGCGACTCCTATTCCTTCGGTGCGGAAGGCGGCCCGCTCGATTATTACTTGCTCTATGGCCCCACTCCGAAGCAGGTTGTCGAGGGATATGCCTACCTTACTGGAACACCTCCGTTGCCTCCGCTATGGGCTCTAGGCTTTCAGCAGTCGCGCTATAGCTACACTCCCGAATCGCAAGTCCGTGAGATCGCCGATCGCCTTCGCAAGGACAAAATCCCTTCCGACGTGCTTTATCTTGACATCGATTACCAATACAAGAATCGGCCGTTCACCGTCGATCCAAAAACCTTCCCGAACTTTCCTGGGTTGGTGTCGGATCTCCGCAAGCAACATTTCCATCTGGTTACAATTACTGACCTGCACATTGCCCATGCCCCCGGCCAGGGCTATACCCCCTATGACAGCGGCGCGGCGGGCGACCACTTCGTAAAGAATCCCGATGGCAGCGAGTTTATTGGTATTGTCTGGCCCGGACCAGCGGTCTTTCCTGATTTCACGCGGGCCCGCACGCGTGACTGGTGGGGCGGTCTCTACAAGCAATTCGTCCAGGACGGCGTTGCCGGCTTCTGGAATGATATGAACGAGCCTGCGGTCTTTGACGGGCCCGGCAAAACCATGCCCCTGAATTCCGTTCACCGCATCGAAGAGCCGGGCTTCGCGACTCGCACCGCCACGCACGCGGAGATTCACAACATCATTGGACTGGAGAATGCGCGCGGCACTTATGAAGGCCTTCTCAAGCTGCGCCCCGACGAGCGTCCCTTCGTCCTGACCCGCGCTACCTTCGCGGGTGGCCAGCGCTACGGGTTCACCTGGACCGGAGACAATTCGGCTACCTGGAACCACCTCCGCCTCGCCACCCAGATGCTGCTCAACCTCGGCCTCAGCGGCATTTCTTTTGTCGGGGACGATGTCGGCGGATTCGGCCATTCGCCAAGGCCGGAGCTGCTTACGCGATGGATTGAGGTTGGAGCGTTCAATCCTTTCTATCGCGATCACGCCGAGAAGGGTTCACTGCCGCACGAAGTCTGGGTCCACGGCGCGGAGCAGGAAGCGATTCGCCGCCGCTACGTTGAAACCCGCTATCGTTTATTGCCGTACATCTACACCCTTGCGGACGAGACCTCGCGAACCGGCATTCCGATGATGCGTCCCGTATTTCTTGAGTATCCCGAGATCCTTGCGCCATCGTCATCTGGCTTCGCTGGTCTCGATACGGAGTTCCTCCTCGGCCACAGCCTATTGGTCGCTCCACCGCCATTCCCTGAAACGCCCGATGACTACAACGTCTCGTTCCCAAAAGGTCAGTGGTACGACTTCTGGACTGGGCTCCAGACCGCCACTCCTCCGACACCACCTTCGATCGTCGATGTTGTCACCGCAACCCCGGGATCGAGCCGCCCCGCGCCTTCCAAGATTCATCCCGTACTCGAGACCCTGCCGGTGTATGTTCGAGGCGGAAGCATTCTGCCGCTCCAGCCACTCGTCCAGAGCACCGATGAAACGCCTAACGGTCCGCTGGAACTTCGCATCTATCCCGGACCGCAGTGCGCAGGGTCGCTTTATCTTGATGACGGGCACACATTTCGTTACCAGCACGGCGAGTTTCTCCGCCAGACGTTTGCGTGCGAGGCAGACTCGAACTCTGTGCGCTTAAATTTCGGCGCGCGGCAAGGCTCGTACACTCCGTGGTGGAAGACAGTCGAGGTTGTAATTTACGACTGGCCCTCCAAGCAAGCTAATGCGACGCTTTCCAACAGCGCGGTTCAGCTTAGGACTACCTATGACGCCGCAGAGCACGCCCTCCATGTCCTGATGACCGACAGTGGCAAGGAGACTGAACTGCGTGTCATAAAGCAATAGGGATCGCGAATCGCCGACTCTCGACTTGGCAGGAAATCGTAAAGCGCCTTGGCGATAGGGTAAGCCTCAACCGGTCCGTAGTGAATGATTGGGGCATCCCCAGACCCATTGTCCCTCAGATGTAGGCCCCCGTCGGTGGCATCTGTCCGCACCATCTCGTAATATCCTTAAGTACAGCTTGGAGAGACGAGGATTTATGAGCGCCATCGAACAGCCCGCCGCACTTCAATTCCCTGCCCTGCAACCGCCTCACCGCTATCTGTTCGGTCCCGGACCCAGCTTGGTTCATCCGCGCGTGTACGAGGCGTTGTCGAAGCCAATTGTCGGGCATCTCGACCCCTATTTCATTCAAGTAATGAGCGACGTTCAACAACTGCTCAAGACCGCTTACGGAACTAGCGACGGCGCTACCCTGGTCATCTCTGGCACCGGCAGCGCGGGCATGGAAGCTGCGGTCACCAACTTTGTAGAGCCCAAAGCAAAGTTCGCCATCTTCGCCAATGGATATTTCTCCGACCGACTCACGGAGATGGCCAAGCGCCAGGGCGCGAACGTGGTGCGCTTTGAGAAACTTTGGGGCGAGACCTACACGGACGATGAAGCCAGAGAATTCATCCATCGGGAAAAGCCGAAGGTGGTGGGGTATGTTCACGCCGAGACATCCACGGGAGCGCTGCAATCAGGCCGGGCCATCTGCGCCGCCGCCCACGAAGCTGGCGCTCTGGTGATCGGGGACTGCGTCACTTCTCTCGGCGGAGTGCCGGTTGAGTTCGACCAGACTGGCATCGACGTCGCCTATAGCTGCACGCAAAAAGGATTGAGCTGTCCGCCGGGCTTATCTCCCATGGCGATGTCGCAACGGGCGATGGAATTTCTGCGCGCCCGCACGACTCCGTCGCGCAGTTGGTACCTGGACCTCAAACTGATTCACGATTACTCCACCGTCTCGCACCGCTATCATCACACCGCTCCGATTTCCATGTTCTACGCCTTGCGCGAAGCGTTGATGGTCATCGCCGAGGAAGGGATTGAGAATCGCTGGGAGCGGCATCGCCGTTGCAACCGCGTTTTTGTCAAAGGCATTGAAGGCATGGGTCTGCGGATGCATGTTCCCGAAGCGCGTCGGATCGCAACCCTTAACACGGTGTGTGTTCCCGCCGGAGTTGACGAAGCCAAAGTGCGCAAACACCTTTTGGATGGACCGGGCGTTGAAATCGCCGGCGGCTTTGGACCGCTCGCAGGTAAAGTCTTCCGCATCGGCGTGATGGGTCCGTTGGCCACTGAAGAGAACGTGCAATTTTTCCTGAAGGAGTTTAGGAAGGCCCTCATCGCAGGTGGTTACTCGAGCTAGAGGCGAGAACGAATGACATTGAAGTCGGCACAAACGCTCCTCGACGTTTTGCATTTCGCCGACAGCCACACCGCAATCGTTGTTCCTGAGCCTGGACTCCGCATCACTTACGATTCGCTGCGCCAGCAAGTGCTCGAAATGGCCAACTCTTTAGCCTCCGCTGGCATTCGCCGCGGCGATGTTGTGGCTATTGCGTTGCCGAATGGCTTGCCCGCGATCGTCAGTTTCCTGGCGGCTTCGATTGCCGGCACCGCAGCTCCCCTAAATCCGGCGTACCCATATGAAGAATTTCATTTCTTTCTAGGAGACACGAACGCCCGCGTTTTGCTTTGCCCTCCAACCGGCGCCGAGCTCGCGCGCACGGCCGCCGCCGACCGCAACATCCCCGTCTCCACTGTGGAGATGACCGATCAAGGCAACGTTCATCTCGCTGGCGCTCCTACTGGAGTTAAGGCAACCGAGCCCACTGCGGACGACATTGCCCTGATCCTGCACACCAGTGGAAGCACCGGCCGTCCCAAACGAGTTCCCCTGCGCCATTTCAACTTGGCGGTGTCATCGGCAAACATCGCCAACACGTACGCTCTCTCCGTCGACGATGTTTCGCTGTGCATCATGCCGCTGTTTCACGTTCACGGCCTGATTGCCTCAGCCATGTCGACCTTGCTTTCCGGAGGCACGGTGGTGATTCCCGCCAAATTCAATGCGCTCTCCTTCTGGCGGACGGTGCGCGAACATCGCGTGACCTGGTATTCGGGCGTACCCACCATGCATCAACTGCTGATCGCTCGCACTTCTCACAAGCCAGCGGAAGCCGAGTCTCTGCGCTTTGTGCGCTCGTGCAGCGCGCCGCTCTCGACGGAACTCATTCACAAGATCGAAGGAGTCTTCAACGTGCCTTTCGTCGAAGCCTACGGCATGACCGAAGCGGCGCATCAGATGACTTCGAATCCTTTGCCTCCACGACATCGCAAGGCGGGTTCAGTCGGCGTCGGCGCTGGCTTGCAAATCAGCATCATGGACAACGACGGCAATCACCTGGGAACCGGTGAGCGCGGCGAAATCGCGATTCAGGGCGCCAACGTATTTCGTGGATATGAAAATAATCCTGAAGCCAATGCCCGCGCTTTTGTGAATGGATGGTTCCTCACCGGCGACCAGGGATTCCTCGATTCGGACTGCTATTTGCACCTGACCGGCCGCATCAAAGACATCATCATTCGCGGAGGCGAAAATATTGCGCCTCACGAGGTGGATGAGGTTTTGCTGCGTCATCCCGCAGTCGCCAGCGCTGTAGCCTTCGGCGTTCCTCATGCCACGCTCGGAGAAGAAGTTGCCGCAGCGGTAGTTTTGCATCAACCTCACGGCACGACGGAATCCGAGTTGATCAAGCACTGCCGCGCTTTTATGGCGGAGTACAAATGTCCGCGGAAAATCTATCTAGTGGAGAGTATCCCGACCACGGGGAGCGGGAAAATTCGCCGCCGCGCTCTCGCTACCGCGCTCATCGATAAGCATGGATGAGCAGCACTGAAAGATAAGCAGCGATGAAATTTCTGATTGCGGGAGCGGGAGCCATCGGAGGCTACATCGGTGCGCGCATGGCGCAAGCCGGCTTCGATGTTACGCTGTTCGCGCGCGGGCCGCATCTTCACGCCATGCGGGAAAACGGCGTGCAAGTGAAAAGTAGCGACGGAGATTTCATCGCTCGGCCCAAGATCTCTGCCTCGCTCGAAGAAGTTGGTCCAGTTGAGGTAGTTTTTCTGGGCGTGAAAGCGCATGGCTTGCCACAACTCGCTCCTCATTTAAAGCCGGTGCTGGGCCCGGACACCACCGTGGTCAGCACGCAGAATGGAATTCCGTGGTGGTACTTCCAGGGTTTCGGCGGCGAATGGGAAGGGCTTCGCCTGGAGCGCATCGATCCCGCAGGCGTGATCTCATCGGCCATTGAAGCGCGGCGAGTGGTTGGCTCCATCATTTATTTTTCAACCGAGGTTACAGCCCCCGGTGTGATTCAGCACATCTCGGGCAATCGCATTACCATCGGCGAGCCTGATGGTTCGCGTTCCGATCGCGTCCGCCAACTTGCCGAGGCGCTCGTGGCTTCGGGCTTTCGTTGTCCAATCAGCGCGCGCATGCGGCACGAAATTTTTGTGAAGCTTCTGGGCAACGCGTCCCTGAACCCGGTCAGCGCATTGACTCACGCCACCATCGCTCAGATGCTGCGCGATCCCGGAGTCTGTTCCGTCATCCGAAACATCATGCAGGAAGTGGAAGCTGTCTCCCACAAGCTGGGCATGGAGTTGCCGGTTTCCATCGACCAACGAATTGCCGGAGCGGAAAAGGTTGGCGAGCACAAGACCTCCATGCTGCAAGACCTCGAAGCGGGCCGTCCGATGGAACTGGAAGCCCTGGTGGGCGCGGTGGTGGAGTTAGGAGAACGCGTGGGCCTTCCCATGACCTACACTGGCACGGTTTACAACTGTGCGAAGCTGCTGGCGCAGACCATGTCCGCGCAGCAGTCAAAGTGACTGCAAGCTATCAACGGTGTAGCCGCGAAACGGCGCAACAATGCGGCCCGCGGCGTAAGCCGCGGGTTGGGAAGCACTAGAAATTCAGCCCGAAAAGGGGCTGAACCCACAAAATCAACCCATGTTGGGCGCGGGCTTCGCCCGCGTTTGGGCCGGCGGGACGCTACGCGGGGCGGCACTACTTTGCGGCGCGGAGGCGCTGCTCCAGTTCTTTTACTTCAGCGTTCAGACCCTCGGGGAGGTGAGTGCCGAACTGGGCGAAGTGCTCTTTGATTGAAGGCACTTCGGCGAGCCAGCCTTCGATGTCGACGTTGAGGAGGGCTTCCACCTTGGCTGCGGGGAGGTCCAGGCCGCTGGTATCGAGATCGGCTACTTCGGGGATTCGTCCGATCGGAGTATCTTTCGCGTGAACCTTGCCGTCGCAACGCTCGAAAATCCATTTCAAGACGCGGCTGTTTTCGCCGTACCCCGGCCACAGGAACTTGGCTTGAGCTAGATCTTTTTCTTTGTCTTTATTCTTATTCGAATCTTTACTCGTATCTTTCTCTTTGCGAAACCAGTTGACGTAGAAGATTTTCGGGAGTTTCGAGGCGCTGGTGACCGTCCCCATTTTCAGCCAGTGCGCGAAGTAGTCGCCCATGTGGTAGCCGCAAAACGGAAGCATCGCCATGGGATCGCGCCGCAACTGTCCCACTTTTCCTGTAGCGGCGACGGTGGTCTCGCTGCTGACGGTTGCGCCCAGGAAAGTTCCGTGCCGCCAGTTGAACGCTTCCGTGACCAGCGGAACAATTCCGGCACGCCGTCCGCCGAAAAGGATGGCGTCGATCGGCACACCCTTCGGATCTTCCCACTCGGGAGCGATCACCGGACACTGCGATGCTGCGACGGTAAACCGGGAATTGGGATGCGCTGCCTTGCCCTCCGAATCCGGAGTCCAGGGGCGGCGCAGCCAGTCAATGAGCTTCGAAGGCTTCTGCTTGGTCATCCCTTCCCACCACACATCTCCATCGAGAGTCATGGCGCAATTGGTGAAGACTGCATTTCTGGAAACAGTGAGCATGGCGTTGGCATTCGATTTCATGCTCGTGCCGGGCGCGACTCCGAAGAAACCGAACTCCGGATTGATGGCGTAAAGACGGCCATCCGCTCCGAACTTCATCCAGGCAATGTCATCGCCGATGGTCTCAACCTTCCAACCAGGCAGCGTCGGAATCAGCATCGACAGATTAGTTTTGCCGCAAGCCGAAGGGAAAGCCCCGGTCATATACTTCACCTGGCCGGAAGGGCTGATCAGCTTCAAAATCAGCATGTGCTCCGCCATCCAGCCTTCGTCGCGCGCCTGCACGGAGGCAATTCGCAATGCGTGGCACTTCTTCCCCAGCAAAGCGTTGCCCCCGTAGCCGGAACCATAGGACCAGATCTCACGCGTCTCGGGAAAATGGCAGATGTACTTGTGCTCCGCGTTGCAGTTCCATGGCTTGTTCGGCTGATTGGGTACGAGCGGTGCGCCGACCGAATGCAGACCGCGCACAAACTCTCCATCGGCTCCAAGCACGTCGAGTACGTGGCTGCCCACGCGCGACATGATGTGCATGCTGACGACAACGTAAGGAGAGTCCGTGACCTCGACACCGATCTTTGAGATGGGTGAGCCGATCGGTCCCATGCTGTAGGGAACCACGTACATGGTGCGACCCGCCATGGAACCGGTGAACAATCCCGCCAGCTTCTGTTTCATTTTCGCGGGATCTTCCCAGTTGTTGGTGGGACCGGCTTGTTCTTTGGTTTTTGAGCAGATAAAAGTCTGGTCTTCGACTCGCGCAACGTCTGCGGGATCGGAACGCACCAGGTAACTATTTGGACGCTTGGCCTGGTCCAGCGGGATCGCTGTCCCGGTGAGAACCAAAAGCTGCAGAATGGACTGCTGTTCCTGGGACGAGCCGTCGCACCAGTGGATGCTATCTGGTTTGCACATCTGGGCAACTTCTTCAACCCAGCGATCCAGCTTGTTGTGCCGAGACTTACCCGCGGCTTCGACTTCTATCGTAGTAGTAGCCATGATGATGAATACTTCTCCGCTGCAGCCAACTACAAATCGCGGCAGCGTCGCGGAACAGGGTCGCGGAGAACTGCCTTATTATTCTCTCTTACTCGCGGATATTATTCCAGCGTTCCGCCGACTGGCTGCGCATCCGTGCGTACATGAGATGCGGATCACATCGCAACGGTGAGCCGAGAAAGGGGAAGAAGCGAGTAAGATTGGCGCGGAACCGGGCTCTCACTGCGGGCGGATGAGGGACCTAAGGTTAATTTGGTGGAGCTAGTCGGGCTCGAACCGACGGCCTCGTCGTTGCGAACGACGCGCTCTCCCAACTGAGCTATAGCCCCACGAAGCGGATGGATGATTGGACTGCTTGACTATTTTACCAGCGTTCGTTGCTGCGCACCACGATCCGTTGGCAGGTCTCGTTTGTCGGGGGACGAAAGAACCGTCGACCTTCGCTCGACTGGACAGCCGAGGGCGGCTGTCCCCACGCGGTTCGTGCCACTTCGGCGTGGGCGAGTCGCCCGCGACCACACTCGGACCAGACTCTGCTGACTTGGCTCCCGCGCACCGTCCCTTTACACTGGAAGTGTGAAGATCGCGCTGGGACAAATTAATCCCACAGTTGGAGATTTTTCCGGCAACGCTGCCCGGATCGTCAACTTCGCGCAGCAGGCGCGGACGGCAGGCGCCGGCCTCATCCTGTTTCCCGAACTCTCCGTCTGCGGCTACCCGCCTCGGGACCTGGTC
>JAUTWY010000222.1 GCA_030838305.1 Acidobacteriaceae bacterium | reverse complement strand
AGACGCGGGTCATCACTTATCGAATCGCCTACCTGATCGAGCACGCGGGCGTGATGCCGGAATCGATTCTGGCAATGACCTTCACCAATAAAGCCGCCGCGGAAATGGGCGAACGCGTCGAGAAACTTGTCGGTGGCCTGAGCATCGCCAAACCGGTCATCTCGACGTTTCACTCCTTCTGCGTGCGGGTTCTTCGCCGCGACATTGACGCCCTGCAGATCCCTTCCGCCACGCCCGGCCAGCCCCCGATCGGCCATACAAAGAAATTTGTTATTTACGACGAGAGTGACCAGCAATCGGTCGTGAAGTCAGTGATGAAGCGCCTCGGCGTGGACGACAAACAACTCACTCCTCGCACCGTGCTCTCGCGCATCTCCTGGGCGAAGAATCACATGCTCGATCCGCAGGAACTTTACCTGCAATCGGCCGATCCCAAAAACGAAAAGATCGCGCACCTGTTCGAGGAATATCGAAAAGAGCTACGCAAAGCCAACGCCCTTGACTTCGATGACCTGCTTCTCGAAGCCACCCGCCTTCTGAAAACCGTCGCCTCGGTGCGCGAGTATTACAACCGCCGCTTTCAGTACCTGCTCATCGACGAATACCAGGACACCAACCGTCCGCAATATGAATTGATGCGGATGCTCGCAGGCGAACGGCACAATGTTTGTGCTGTCGGCGATGAAGATCAGTCGATTTATTCCTGGCGCGGCGCCGACATCCGCAACATTCTCGAATTCGAGCAGGATTTCCCCGAGGCCAAAATCATCCGGCTCGAGCAGAACTACCGCTCCACGCAAAACATTCTGCAGGCGGCCTCGTCCGTGGTCGCCAATAACCTGCGCCGCAAAGGCAAGAATCTCTGGACCTCGCGCCAGGGTGGGACCAAGATCGGCTACTACGAAGCCCCCGACGGCGAAAACGAAGCCCTCTTCGCTGCCGACCACATTGCAAAGTATCTGCGGGAGGCTGCCCAGCGCGGTGAAACACCGCGCGCCGCCGTTCTCTACCGTACCAATTCTCAGTCACGTCTGTTTGAAGAGGCCATGCGCCGCTACGGCCTCAAGTACAAAGTTGTCGGCGGCTTTTCGTTTTACGAGCGCGCCGAGATCAAAGACATGATCTCGTATTTGAAGGTCATCCAGAATCCGGACGACTCAATCTCGCTCCTGCGCGTGATCAACACGCCGACCCGGGGCATCGGCAAGGGCACCATCGACACGCTCGAACGCCTCGCACTGGAAACCGGCCTCTCGCTGTGGGGGGCGACCGGGGAGGCAGTCCGCCGCCAACTTCTGCCGCAGCGGGCGCTGGCGGCTCTGAAGAACTTTCAACAACTGATCCTGGACGCGCAAGCGATGTTGTCGGGAACGTTCGTCGAGCAGTTGGAGGAAAGTGCTGAGGAAGATGTGGCGCGGGCGCCCTCGCCCGTCGAAACGCCGGAAGCGCCACAGACCTTCGAAGCGTCCGCCGCCGATTCACTTCCAGAGGATGCAGCCGCATTCGACCCCAATGAGTTTGAGAACTTTTCGTTTGATTTTGGAGCGGCGAATTCGGAGATTGAAGCAGGGGTGGAGGCGGGACGCCTTCACGTCAGCCGGCGGGACGCCGGCGCTACAGATGCGGGACTCCCAGCTGCTGTATCGGCTGCGCTGCCCACTACCGCCGATCTGCTCAAGTTTCTTATTGACCGCACTGGCTATATCAAGCTTCTTGAAGCCGAAGACACGCCGGAAGCTTTCTCGCGCATTGAAAACCTGCGCGAGTTGGTGAACGCCGCCATGGATTCGCGCGACCGCGGCGAGACCCTGGACCAGTTCCTCGACCATGCCGCCCTCATCAGCGATGCCGATGACTACGACGCACGCGCGCAAATCACGCTGATGAGCCTGCACGCCGCCAAGGGGTTGGAGTTCCCGCTAGTTTTTCTGAGCGGTTTGGAAGAGGGCCTGTTCCCGCATTCGCGCACCATGCTCCAGCCTGACGACGTCGAGGAAGAACGCCGCCTCTGCTATGTCGGAATGACTCGCGCCATGGATCAGCTCATCCTGACTCGCGCCGTCTACCGCCGCAGATACGGCACCGACCTGCCCGAAGCCAGCGTCCCTTCGCGGTTTCTGGAAGAAGTCCCCATGCAACTAATCGAGGAGCTAGGCAGGCCCCGGAGTACGGCTCATGCGGGGACAGCCCGTGTGGGAGGGGACGACTCGCCCGCTCAGTCGCGCCGCGACGACTATATCTCAACACATTATTCCTACGAAGACGAAGACCAAAGCGCCAACTGGAGGCGTAGCGGCGGCCCGGCAAATCGCCAGAAGACTACAGCTCCGGCCAAGCCCTACAATTCCATCGAGAACATCGCCGAGTTCTTCGCGTCGCGAGGGAAAAAGTTTACAGTTCCCAAAACGCCCCTGGAAGAGCCGACTGGCAAGCGCGGATTCCGTCCCGGCCAACGGGTACGGCATCCCAAGTACGGCGAGGGAACGGTCTACCAGCGAGAAGGAGAAGGCGAGGAAGCCAAGATTACTGTACAATTTCCTCGCTTCGGCTTGAAGAAGCTGGTGGAGAAATATGCCCAGCTGGAGCACGCGTAGCGGGGCGAGACGATTGGCACCGTCTCATTTTGTGAAAGGTCAAAGTGGAGTTGGACTTATTCGAACTCAGGAGAGCTAAATCGCAATCATGGCAAATACAGCAGAGCTAAGCAAAGAAGAACGCAAGAAATCGAAACGGGCCTCGCGCAAAAAGAGCAAGGCGGAGAAGCCGAAGAAGCCTCGTGATTACGCTCGCGGATCGAAAAAGCGCAAAGTGAAGAAGTTGGTTCGCGGCCAGTCGAAGCGGTAAAGGCAAAGCATTCTGACCGAGGGCATGGGCGTCGCGCTCATGCCCGACTCGCTCTGAGGAGACAACCAAGTCTTGTCACCATCATCTGCGGAACCAGCATCGACGGAACCAGCCGCAACGGTTCGCACCTCCGAAAACCAGCTTTTTTGCTGCAAGTCGATCGACAAGCTGATCTCGGAATCCGAGGCTCCCGGGCAGCGCCTGCAAAAAACCCTTGGACCTTGGTCGCTGACCGCACTCGGGATCGGCGCCATCATCGGTTCCGGGATTTTCGTGCTCACCGGAACCGCCGCTGCCGGAGAATATTTTCAGGCTCCCTCGATTCTGCACGCGCAGGTTCTCGACATCATCGTGAACTTCTTGCGCGGAGGCGGGATAGGCCAAGTCTTAATGCATGGACGCCCGCCCGCCGGACCTTCCATCGCCATCTCATTCTTCTTAGTGGCTGTGGCTTGCAGCTTCGCCGGACTGTGCTACGCCGAGCTGGCCTCGATGATTCCGATTGCCGGCAGCGCCTACACCTACTCTTACGCCACGCTTGGTGAAATCTTCGCCTGGATCATTGGCTGGGACCTCATCCTCGAATATGTAGTCAGTAATGTGGTGGTTGCGATTGGGTTCGCCGCCTACACCAAATCGCAACTGGAATCGTTTGGTGTGCACTTGCCCGACAAATGGTCCACGCCCGTCTGGGAAACCGGACACTGGACCGGGTCCTACTTCAACTTTCCGGCCTTCCTCATCATCTTCATTCTCACCGTATTGCTGGTGCGCGGCGTGCGAGAATCTGCCAAGGCCAACAACATCATGGTTGCCATTAAGATTGGCGCTATTTTGGTTTTCCTGGTCGTCGGCGGTGCGCTGGTAAATCCCAGCAACTGGCATCCGTTTGCGCCGTCTGGATTCGGCGGCGTTGTTACCGGAGGCGCCATCGTCTTCTTCACCTACATTGGTTTCGATTCCGTCTCCACCGCGGCCGAGGAGGCGCGCAATCCCCAGCGCGACTTGCCCTTCGGCATCATCGCCTCACTCATTGTGTGCACCATCCTGTACGTCGGCGTCTCCGTCGTGCTGCTCGGCATGATGAAGTACACGACCTTCGTCTCCGGCGAAGCCGCACAAGCCCCCGTCGCGTATGCCCTGCAGGTGCTCGGCGCCAGCCGCTGGTCGCGTTCGATCATCGTGATTGGGGCTCTCACCGGGATGATCTCATCGCTGCTGGTCTTTCAATATGGCCAGGCTCGCATCTGGTACGCCATGTCGCGCGACCGGCTTTTCCCGGCGCTCTTCTCTAAGGTTCACGCCAAGTTCAAGACGCCGCACTACTCAACGTGGATTGCGGGCTTCGCCGTGGGAATCCCCGCTGGAATTTTCGCGATCAGCGATGCCGCCGATCTCTCAAACATCGGCACGCTCTTCGCTTTCGTACTGGTCTCGCTCGGAGTGATCATCCTGCGGCGCACCCAGCCGGACCGCAAGCGCATCTTCAAAGTGCCGCTAGTGCCCTGGTTCCCGCTCATCTCGATCGTCCTGTGTGGGGGCCTCATGACCGGGCTTACGGTCATCACCTGGGTGCGCTTCATTATTTGGCTGGTGCTGGGCCTGCTGATCTACCTCTTCTACAGCCGCCACCGCAGCGAGTTCGCGAAGAAGTAGGCCGCGAATTTGCTGTCAGCTGTTAGCTCTCAGCCATGCGAGTCCGGGCCTCGGTTGTAAAGCGCGGCCTCCTCGCAAATCTTTCCTCAAGAATCTACAATTAAGAAACCATGTCTTCTCTCGACCGGCCGCCGAATAGCTTTCTCCGCCTTCTGCCCAAGGCCGAGCTCCATCTGCACCTCGAGGGCGCAATCGAACCCTCCACATTGCTTGAACTCCGGCAGCGCCACGGTGATCGCGTCACCCAGTCGGAGATTGACTCACTCTACCGCTACGAAGACTTTCAGGGATTTCTGCTTGCCTTCAAGAACATCACCGAGCACTTGCGCGCGGCAGAAGATTACGAACTCATTACCTACCGCCTCATGCAGCGCCTGAAAGAAGAAAACGTTCTTCATGCCGAAGTGTACGTATCAGTCGGTGTCAGCCTGTGGCGGAAGCAAGATTTCGCTACCATCTTCGAAGGCTTGGATCGAGGGCGCGCCCGCGGCGCGCGCGACTTCGGCATTTCGCTGCTCTGGATATTCGACGCTGTCCGCCAGTTCGGTCCTGAGGCTGCTCAAAAAGTCTTCGAGCTTGCGGTCCGCTATCATGACCGCGAAGTGGTCGGCATTGGCATCGGCGGCGATGAGCAGAAAGCCCCTCCCGAACTCTTCCGCGACGCCTACGCCTGGTCCGCCGATCACGGTATGCGCCTGACCGCGCACGCCGGCGAGACCGGCCCGCCCGAATCCGTCTGGGGTGCGCTCAACCTGCGCGCCGAGCGCATTGGCCACGCCCTCACCGCTTTCCATGATGCCGATCTGGTCGAAGAACTCGCGCAACGTCAAGTCCCGGTCGAGATTTGCCTCACCAGTAACCTGCGCACTGGCCTTTGCCCCAACCTTAACGATCATCCCGCCAAGAGTTATTTCGATCATGGCGTCATGATCACGCTCAACAGCGACGACCCCTCAATGTTCGGGACCACGCTCGCCCGTGAGTATCAGATCGCCCAGCAATATTTCGGATTCACCGACGAGCACCTCCGCGAACTGGCTCGCAACTCGTTTGAAGCGTCGTTCTTGCCAGCGGAGAAAAAACTTGAGTTCCTGAACCTGTTCGACGCCGCGGCTGCAAGATAAAACATGGCGGTTAAGACCATCCTCCAACTCGGGGATCCGCGCTTGCGGGAGGTGGCAATGCGCGTAGAGGATCCTACCGATCCTGATGTTGCTGTGCTCATCAACCACCTTGCCGACACGCTCGCCTACTGGCACTCGACGACCGGATATGGTCGAGGCATCGCAGCTCCGCAACTGGGAGTGCCGCGGCGCGTCATTTTCCTGCAACTTCCTGGGGAGAAGCCCTGGCCTCTTATCAACCCGGAGATCGTCGAACGGAGTGAGGAGAAGATCGTCGTGTGGGACGCCTGCCTCAGCTTCCTCTCGATATTCATGCAAGTCGAGCGGCATCGAGAAATCACCATCCACTACTGGGACCTACGGGCCATGAAGCACGTATTCCACGCCGACGAGAGCCGCAACCTCTCCGAGCTCCTGCAGCACGAAATCGACCATCTCGATGGCATCCTCGCGATTGATCGTATCGTCGATATGAAGACCCTCTGTACCCGCGAGGAATTCGAAAAGCGATACCGCGAGAGCAGCCCCTACGCTGGGTCCACAGCTACAATCGGAAGCTGAATGATTTGCAAACGCGGATGCAACTGACCACTGCCATGCCTCTCCACATCGGTATTGTCGCTTGCAGCGCGGAGGGCGCCGCGCTCTGCTATCGCACTATCTGTGTCGAAGGCGCGGAATTGTTGGGCCCTTACCGTCATCCCGAAGTATCGATGCACGGCCATAACTTCGCCGACTATGTGAAGTTCATCAATGCCAACGACTGGGCAGGCGTCGCCCAACTCATGCTTTCTTCCGCGGAAAAGCTGGCCAGGGCAGGTGCAGACTTTCTGATTGCTCCAGTCAACACGGTTCATCAGGCTTTCGATCTCGTGGAGCACCGTTCTCCGCGCCCTTGGCTGCACATTGCGGTCGAGGTCGCCAACGAAGCGAAGCGTCACGGTTACAAACGGCTGGCAGTTCTGGGAACGCGCGCCTTAATGGAAGGTCCGGTCTACCGCGAGAAACTGAAGGCCGCCGGGATCGAGCACCGCATTCCGGGCGCGGAGCAGCGCGAACGCATCCATCGCGCCATCTTCGATGAACTCGTTCAGGGCGTATTCCTGCCGCGCACGCAGGCGTATCTGACCGAAGTGATCCGCACGCTGCAAGACCAAGGCTGCGACGCAGTGGTGCTAGGCTGTACCGAAATCCCGCTTGTGATGTCACCGGAGCAGTCTCCGCTGCCCATGCTCGATTCCACGCGCCTGCTGGCGAGAGCTGCGCTGAAGAAAGCCATAGAGAGCTAGCACCCAGCCAATTCTGCCGAACTCTAATACGTCAGTCCACCGTTCTTACATCATCCGGCAGCATAAGCACGAACATGCAGTTGCCGGTCGCAGTGGAGCAGGAGAGGATTCCGCGGCGCAGGATCTTGACCGGGGTATCGTCGGGGAACGCGAGGCGGTACTCGGCCGTGCGGAGGGCTTCGGTAAATACCTTGAGCTTTTCGTCGCCGCTGACGAATTTCACGGCATCGACTTTCGGGGGGGTACCGGCGCCGCCGCTGAGGAGCACCCAGAACTCGGCGCTACCCGTCTGTTTCGCTTTGCCCAGATCAATGGTGCGGAGCGATTGCAGATCTTGCTTGCCGTTTTTCCCGGCATCGTTGAGTTGGGCGTCGCTCTTGACGAGCGCGTCAATTCTCTCATGGGTCTCCGGGATGGGGCGCAATCCGGTGGTGGCCAGTTCGTAAGTGCGAAGAGCACGGTCTTTCTTGCCCTCTTTTTCATAGATCTGGCCGAGATGGTCTCCGACTTCGCCGTGCTGGCCGAGTCCCCAGGCGGCAGCCACATATTTTTCCGCCTTGTCCAGGTTGCCTTCGCTGAAATAGACCCAGCCGAGCGTGTCCCAGTAGGCGATGAGAGAAGGAACGAGTGGCAACTCTTGTGGCGTAAGGCGGTCGAGCGTTACATTGCGTAGCGCCGCAGTAGTGGCCGAGACTGCCGATTCGGCGTATTGCCGGGCGCGGTCTAAATGGGACTTCTTCAGCGACAGCTGGTAAGCGATGTTATTCCACACCAGCGGTGTGGCCGAGATTTCAACTGCATGGTCAAACTTGGCCAGAGCTTTGTCATCCTCGCCGAGGTTCAGGTAGGCGTCGCCCAGGCTGACTTGCAATTCTGGATTGTCTGGCGAGAGGGACGTGGCCTTCTCCAACTCCGGCGCAGCCTCGGCATATTTGTGCCACTCGGAATACATTGCACCGAGCCCGGCGTGGGCGAACTTGTCGAGAGGATTGATCTCGATTTGCTTGTTGAAAGCAGTTACAGCGTCGTCGTACTTGCGCTCCTGCCAGTAGGCACGGGCCAGGGCATTGTAGGCGTACTCGTCGTAGGGGTTGATTTCAATCTGCTTATTGAGCGCAGTGATCGCGTTGTCATTCTGCCGCATGCCAATGTAAGCGGCGCCAAGGATATTCCACGCGTATTTGTTCTTGGGTTCCACTTCCGTGGCGCGCTTGAGAAGTTGAACCGCCATCGCCAGATTGCCGCTGTTCATGGCGGCGCGGCCGCTTTCCACCAGGTCGTCCGCCTTCATATCGGCAGGCGGCGTGGGCGCGCCGGCGATTGTATTTTCGACGGAAAGAAATTGTCCGAGATCAGAGCCAACGGCATGTCGGAAAGATTGATAGTCCTCGGCGCGCGGAGCGGGCAGCTCGTCCTGCCGCAGCGTGAGCGTCCTGGCGGCGGTGAAGGTGTTTCCCTCCAGTTTGTAGGTAGCGTTGTAATCGGCATAGTCGCGCTTGAGGGAAAAAGGCAACGGCGCGCGCGCGGTGTACTTGGCGGGAAGTTCGAGTTTTATCTTGTAAGAATATTCCGCCTTGGGACCAAGCTTGAGCGGTTCCGCGTCAGCATCGGTGTCGTCGCTGTTACCGAGGTCCGGCAGATTGAACTGGCAAAGCGGCAATATCAGGTCGGACTTTTTCTTCGACCAGTCTAAAAAGTTCGGCTTGGCAACGTCGTAAGCCATGGTGAAGGGTTCGCGGGTTGCGGCGGGATCGCTGATTTTCAGATGCGTGACCTCTCCGCCCATTCCGGCGTTAACGTTTTCCACCACGCGTTGCCATTGCGCTTCCGGCACGCGACGAAAAATGGAGCGCAGCATCAGCTCTTCATCGCCGCGAAAGGTGTAATGCACATGCGCTTCGAGCTTCCCAATCTCATTGATCTTGCCGTCGACCTCGGAAATCTCGCTGTCGGGCATGGGCGTGTCGGCTGGCGTGTCTTCCAGGTGCGGCGTGCCATCGACGGGAATGACCAAGGCCAGTTTGTTGCGCAGAGAATAAGCAAGCAGGCGGAAGGGGGCAACTTCGCTGGTGGTATCCATCCAGACTTCTTGCGGGCCCATCGGCAACATGGTGATGACATGATCGAACTGCGCGGGCGATGGCACGTCGGGATCGAGTTTGCGGCTTGAATTGATGAGCACTGAAGAGGCGTGCAGGCCCTCAGCTTCGAGCATCGATGCCAGCAGCGTGTGCTTATCTTTGCAATCGCCGTACTGGTTGTGGAGAACGTCGCCAGCAGCATGAGGCTGATAACGGCCAAGCCCCAGGGACAAGCTTACGTAGCGGAAATTCTTCGCGACGAAATCATAAAGCGCCTGAACTCTGTCCAATTCATTGTCGAGGCCTTTGGTGAGTTCCTCAGCTTTGGCGCGGACTTCGGGCGAAGGCGCGCGACGATCCTTATCGAGAGAGGCATACCAGCGGCCGATCTGTTCCCAACTGACGAACGTAGTTAGCTGAACGTCAGGCCGTTCCTCGTCGGATTGTTTCTTCTTTTTTTTCTTTTTGTCTTTGTTCTTGTCTTTATTTTTCTCGTCGTCTTCGCGCTCCAGGTGAGAGTTGGTCCAGTGATAGATGCGGCGACCGTTCGCTTCCGAGATTTTGGGATCCATGCCCGGCTTATTCTTCAACTTGACAGGGCGATCGGAGGGAACGTCGACCTCAAGTTCTTCGTTCAGCATGATGTTGTTCTTGTCAAAATCGTAGTCCGCCCAAAACTGCCCCGCGGCCAGCGGCGTGTGGATCATCGTGACCATGTCGTATTCGAGCACCTCGCCGGGACGCAGCCCGGGAACGGTAATGTGCTTCTGGCGGTAGTCAGTGTAGACCGGTGCTTCGCGCTCCACGGGCGCAGTGAGGTCCTGCACGGCATCGTCTCCTGCCTTCACGATGCTGCCGTCCGCCTTGACCACGCGGACGTAGGCAATCTCCACGCGCTCGTTGGCGGAGTTATAGCCGATCTGAATCTGCCCCCACTGCTGGACTCCGGCTTCGCTCTGCACCTTGATGCGAGCGATTGTTTCCCGGCGGCCGGTGCCATCGCTTTCGAATCGGTAACTCGATCGGTATTGCTCGACGACAAACGCCTCCTGGGAATAGTCGCGCTTGGGCATTTCTGTTTTGGAGGCCACGGGCTCAGGCGGCTTTGAGTCGCTGACCTTCGCGCCTTTCTTGACTTTGGCAGGAACGGAGGAACTCGAGGGCGTCTGGCCGGTTTGCGCCGGCGCGGTGAAGGGTACGGCTAACGTGCAAGCGACGAGGAGCGGCAGAAATAGACTACGCATAGGCTAATAGTAAGGCCTGAGGCGTTTGTAGCCAAAGGTTACGAAATCCCGCAAGGGTCATGTCTGGCCAGGTACTTTGCCTATCGATTTCGCGAGTAGAAGCACATTTCTTGCTCGATCGGCCTCAAAATCATAGTAAAATTCCGCCCTGATAGTCCTGTTTGGCCATGATGCCAAGCAGGCGTGACGCATAATGTACTTGCGCCACGATCTTTCCCTCGGAGGTTTTTCTGGCATGGAAGATCGGGCCCCTGTCTCTTCGGTTTCGCAGCAGTCAATTTCTCAGTCGTCAACGAACAGACGTTTCGCAGGCCGCGGCGCCTGGGTTCTCACCGCTTACGGTATCTCCGGGTTGGCTCTTTTCGGACTCCTCGCTTACTTCTTTTCGGACTTCATCGCTCACTAGCGGGTGTTGAGCAAGGACGAGCGGACGTGTGCGTCTGCGGAAACTGCGAAGGTGTGTGCGGAATTTCCGTCAACGTGGAATAACCCATTCTGCGCGTCCGGTACGGTCCTTGGAACGTGTTACAATGAGCGACCTTGGAAGCTGCTGCTTCGCAAGGATCCAGCGTTTTCCCACACTGAAGTAGAGAGAGCGAGCCGCCAGAATCCGTGGCCAAGAACCCCACGCCCGCCGCACCAATCACTTACGCCGATGCCGGTGTAGATATTGACCGCGCCAACCGCACCAAGCAGCGCATCAAGTACCTGGCGCATAAGACGTTTACCCGCGGTGTCTTGAGCGAAATCGGAGGATTCGGTGGACTCTTTGCCGTGGACAAGACCAAGTACGTCGATCCGGTGCTGGTATCGAGTGTCGACGGGGTAGGGACGAAGCTGAAGATTGCCTTTGAAATGGGCCTGCATTCCACCGTAGGTGCCGATCTGGTCAACCATTGCGTCAACGACATTGCTGTACAAGGGGCCGCGCCACTATTTTTCATGGACTACCTGGCAACGGGAAAGTTGGAACCAACGATCGCCGAGAAAGTAGTGGAAGGTATTGCTGACGCCTGCAAGCACAACGGCTGCGCCCTGATCGGCGGGGAGACGGCTGAAATGCCCGGGTTTTATCCGGACGGCGAGTACGATCTGGCCGGATTTATTGTGGGCGTGGTAGAACGCGACCGGATTATCACCGGGAAAGACGTGCAGATCGGTGATGTGGTGCTCGGCATGGCCTCCAATGGCCTGCACACCAACGGATATTCCCTGGCGCGAAAGCTGCTGTTCGAAGTGGCACATTATTCGCCCGAAGACTACGTCAATGAGATCAAGAACAAAGTGGGCAATGAGCTGATGCGCACGCATAAGAGCTACTGGCCGGCGCTGAAAAAACTGATCGATGCCCAATGCGTTTCTGCCCTGGCGCATATTACTGGGGGCGGCATCACGGAAAATTTACCTCGTGTGCTTCCCCGCGGGACCGCAGCCGCAATCGATCTAGGTTCTTGGACGGTACCGCCGTTGTTTGACCATCTTCGGGAACTTGGAAATGTTCCGCTCGACGAGATGTTACGTACTTTCAACATGGGGTTGGGCATGCTGCTGGTCGTGCCTCTGGCGAAATTCAAGAAGGCGCAGACCGTGCTGGAACGCGTGGGAGAGAAGGCTTTCACGGTTGGGCGCATCGTCAAAGGCGAGCGCAAAGTGATCTACAACTGATCTCGCTGAGTCATGCATAACCTGGGCATTCTCCTTTCCGGACGCGGCTCAAATTTCATTGCCATCGCCGATAGCATCAACGCGGGTCGCGTTGCGAACGCCCGGATCGCCGTCGTGATCTCCAACAAAGCAGATGCACCAGGCATCGCCAACGCAACGCAGCGCGGCTTGAACGCACTGGTGATTCCATCGAAGGGCAAAAAGCGTGAAGAGCACGATCGCGAAGTTGTGGCTGCGCTCAAGCAACACAATGTGCACCTCATCTGCCTCGCTGGATATATGCGCCTGCTCTCGCCCTGGTTCGTGCAGCAATTCCCGCGCCGGATTCTCAACATCCATCCCTCGCTCCTGCCAGCGTTTCCGGGACTCGAAGCGCAGGAGCAGGCCTTTGCCTATGGCGTGAAAGTCTCGGGATGCACCGTGCACTTCGTCGATGAAGAACTCGATCACGGAGCGATCATCATGCAGAAGACTGTCTCCGTGCTCGACACGGATGACGAGCGGACGCTCGCCGCGCGCATCCTCGAACAAGAACATATTGCGTATGCGGAAGCGATCAATGCTGTTTTAGGCGGAGAATTCGAAATCGCCGGCCGGCGATACAGAAGAAAAACCGTATAGGACTTGGCTAGGTTTGCACCACGACCTTCTTCGCCATTCTTACGATGGGCAAAGACTCGCCGTTGGCGAGCGGGACTTCCAGGTTTTCCAGTGCCGTATATCCCTTTGCCTGATAGAAAGCCACGCCGCTCAACGTTGCTCCCATTTCAAGACGCGTAAAGCCCGCATTCAGCGCGCCCGTTTCACAGGCTTCCAGAATCAAACCGCCAACACCCCGCCGCGCCCAACTGGGATGGATAAAGAACGCCCGGATCTTCGCCGCCTCGTATGCCGGATCGAGTAGCGAGTCCTGACGGTCGGTGTATTGATCGCCTCCATATAGCGTCTTGCGCTTGCTCCAGCCACCACAACCGATGATTGTGCAGTTGTTCTGCGGCGTCCCGTTTTGCGATCCAAGAGCCTCTGCCACCAGATACGTTCCATCCGAGATGAGTTGGCTATCTACGCCGTAGAGCGATTGCAGCGCGCCTTCGATCTGGGATGGCGAATAGTCTTCGGCTTGCAAGCCCCGCACCGAGGCCTCGATTACTTTCCGCAGTATCGGAATGTCGTTCATGGTCGCGGGCCGTATACGGATGTTCATTCGCATGTTTGGAGGATCCGCGACATTCTAACGTGTACTCCTCAGTGTGCCTGGCACTCTTACCGTTTGCATTGCCTGCACCAGGAAAAGGGCGATTCCACTGCGGGCCCCGATTCGGGCCTGTTGGGAGCTGTTCTGTTTCCCGCTAACCCATTACGAAAGAACCACCTAGCCTCCCATAAAACCTCCCGCCAGCCTATAATTCCTGCTCACGGTTCCCCTGATGGCCCGTCTATTCCAATGCAAGCCCGGGTACGGCATTGACACCGGGCGGTAGAGGACAAGACAAAAGATGCCGGCCGATGTTTGGGCAGTAACACTTGCGGTTGGTGGACGGACGCACTCGAAAAGTAAGCACGACGAGCGAGTGGAGAAGGTCAGCGGTGGCATAGTTAGTGGGAACCAGGACCCCACGTGGGGCCGCATGGCTGGTCAAGAACGCCGTATAGACGACACGATCCTCATCCGTGAGGCGCAACGCGGGAACCGCGCCGCCTTCGAGGAATTGGTGCGCCACTACGATCAGGCGGTCTTGCGGCTGGCGCTGCATCTTACCGGCACCGAGCACGACGCTCAAGACGTCTATCAGGACGCCTTCCTCAAGGCTTACAAAAACATCGGAAGCTTTCGCTTCGAGTGCTCTTTCTATACATGGATTTACCGTATCGTGACCAATCTTTGCCTGGATCACCTGCGCAAGAAAACGGTGCGCAAGGAAGATGCGCCGGTGGCGAAAGACGCATCCGGCGGCGAATACGACCTGCTCGACCAGGTGCCGGACGGACGGGCAGGAGCGAATCCGGAGCGCGATTTGATGCGCCGGCAGTTGGGGGATCGGATTTCAGGGGCGCTGGAAAAGCTGACCCCGCGCGAACGAATGGTTTTTGAACTGAAGCATTATCACGGATTGAAGCTGCGGACCGTGGGCGAGATTTTGCATACGACGGAAGAGACGGCGAAGAATACGCTCTTCCGGGCCACGCAGAAATTGCGCGGCCAGTTGGCGGATATGAGGTAAGGGCCGGGCTGCGCCCGGCGGACGGGCAAGAGTGCCCGTCCCCACACGAGCTGTGAGAGCTCGAGGGAGTTTTGAATTATGAAATGCGAATGGGTTCGAGAAAATATCACGCTGCATGTGTATGGCGAGTTGGCAGATGATGCTCGTCATGAACTGGAGCAGCATGTGGCGCGCTGCGCCGACTGCGCCGCGGAACTGAAGACGGAGCTAGACTTTCACGCGCTGCTGTCGCGAGAGGTGGCGTCGGAGCCGACGCCCAACCTGTTGGCGGCCTCGCGCATGCGCCTGCAGGAAGCTTTGGAGACAGCCGAGCAGGGGCGGTTCTGGCATCGCCTCGCATTCGATCCGGCGAATTGGCTGCGGCAGGTTCGATTCTCGCCCGCGTTGGCATCTGCAATTTTGATTCTCGGCTTCGCCGGCGGCGTCGGAACCACTTACAGAGTGGTGGCTCGTCAGCCGCAGGGTCCCGTTACCGGTGCTCCAACCTCAGCCGAGGCTTCAATTACTGGCATCCGTTCCATTACGCAGGAGCCTGGCACAAACCAGATCGCAATCAAGTACGACACCGTTTCCACACTGGAGACCCAGGGGTCGCTAAATGATCAGCGCATCCAGCAACTGCTTCTTTTTGCCGCCCGCAATAACTACAATTCCGGCGTGCGCATGGATTCCGTAGACCTGCTGACCAAAAAGCCCGATGTTTCGCAGGTACGCGAGGCGCTGGTGTATGCCCTGCGTTACGACACCAATCCGGGAGTGCGGCTGAAAGCTCTGGATGGTTTGGGAAGTTTTGTGAAGGATGATGTGCGCGTTCGCGATGTGGTGTTGGAAGCTTTGGTGAACGATTCGAACCCGGGCGTGCGCACCGAGGCGTTGCGTTTGATCGAGCCGGTAAAGGCCGATGGCAGCGTGCGCGGCGTGCTGATGGCGCTCGCGTCCAAGGATCAAAGCCAGTACATCAAGTCGCAGGCCCGCACCATGCTGGCGCAGTTACCGGAAATTGATTGATGTCTACAGAAACTGAGGTGGTTTATCTGAAGCGTTCGCCACAATTCGTCAAAATGCTTTGTATGTTGGTTGTGCTTGCGCCGCTGGCCTTGGCGCAGGAGAAACACCCGTCTCACGAAGGCGGGACCTGGAGCCAGGCAACATCTGGCACACTGGCCGCGGCCAAGAACGTGAGAGTCAAGTTGGATATGGGCTCGGTAGTGGTGCACGGCGGACAACAGCAGGGCATCACTTACGTCGTTCGTGGTCACTCTTACTCGTCTGACGAGGACGTACGCCGCCAGTTCGGGGGTCTCAAGATCAATGCTGTCGTCAAGGGCGACACGGCTTGGATCGTTGGCGAGTGGGAAGGCCGGCGGATGCACGGATTCGCCGGGGAGTTTGTGATCAACGTCCCGCGAGACACAGACTGGGTGAAGATCGAAACTGGCGGAGGCGGCGTTGAGGCGACAGGAATTTCTGGGCGCGTGGACATTGCCAGTGGTGGCGGGAAGATTCGCGTAGATGACGTTGGTGGTTCCGTGGGCGTGGAGACCGGGGGCGACTCCATCGATATCGGTACCGTAGGCGGGGATCTGAAGCTGGAGACGGGCGGCGGCAACATCTCCATCAAGTCCGTGAAGGGCCAGATCAAGGCGGAGACGGGCGGCGGCAATGTGGTTGTGCTCTCCGGGGAACAGGGTGTGGTGATTGAGGCGGGCGGTGGCAACGTCGACATCAAGCGTTGCACGGGCCGAGTGAAAGCGTCGACCGGCGGCGGCAACATCAACTTGGGAGACATCGGCGGTCCCGCCGACATCGATACTGGCGGGGGCAGCATTCGCCTGACTTCGGCAAAAGGCCGGGTGGGAGCGAACTCCGGAGCGGGCTCCATCGAATTGTATGGGGTTCCCTCGGCGCGAGTTGAGACTGGTGCGGGCGGAATTAAAGTGAAGTTTATCAACACCGGAGCTGAGCAGACCGATTCCGTGCTGGAAACTTCCGGCGGCGACATCACCGTGTACATCGCCGCGGATGTTGCCATGTCGGTGCGCGCTACCGTAGACCTCGGCAACGGGCACCATATTACTTCCGACTTTCCCGACATCCACATCGCGAGCGAAGGCAATCAATGGGGTCCGAGGACACTGAGCGCCGATGGCAAATTGAATGGTGGTGGTCCCGTGTTGAAGGTTCGGACCACGAGCGGCGATATCTGCTTCAGGCGGGCGAATTAATCGACAATGCAAAGTTCTACCCAGGACACCAGAAAATTAAGGTTCATGTAGCCAGGGAGGTTGAGCCATGCGGAAACATATTTTGTCCACGATTGCCTTACTGCCATTGCTGCTTAGCTTATCCACAGCTGAACAGAATTGGACAATCGATTCGTCGCAGCCGTTCGGCATTCCCAGCGAAGACTCCGGCACCAGTTCCTACCTTGGAGTGGACATCGTGGATGTCAGCGCCGACCGGCTCGGCGCCTTGAAACTGAAAGAGGAGCAAGGGGTTGAGGTGACCATGGTTGACCAGGACGCTCCCGCGGGCAAAGCGGGTATCAAGGAGCACGACGTCATTCTCACCATGAACGGCACCGTGGTCGAAAGCAAGTCGCAATTGCAGCGGATGATCCATGAAACGCCGGCGGGACGCGTGGTGTCGCTGGGACTGAGCCGCGACGGGCAGCCCGTGACCATCAAGGTACAACTGGCTGACCGGCGTTCAGAATTTCCGCATATCGCGAAGGGCAAAGGCAAGGACAATGACGGTGACTTCCATGTCGAAATGCCGCCGATGCCGAACATGCCGGACTTTGAGGTTCCGAACATTGGCGTTGTATACGTGCACTCGTCCATGAGAAGCGGCGTGATGGTGGAGAATCTCACGCCCCAGCTGGGCGAATTTTTTGGGGTCAAAAGTGGCAATGGGGTTCTGATCCGTTCGGTGGAAAAGGGGAGCCGCGCCGACAAGGCTGGAATGCGCGCCGGAGATGTGATCGTGCGGGTGGGCGATCAGGCGGTGCACGATACCAGTGATTTCACTCACTCTTTGCGTGGCCGCAGCGCCGGATCGGTGAAGGTGAGTGTGATGCGCGACAAGAAGGAACTGACTCTTACTCTCACTTTGCCTGAGCGGAAAGAATCGGGCGAGATGATTGAGGAAAGCTTCGAAGTTCCTGACCTGGACGCCGAGACTCAAGCCGAGCTGAGCCAGGTGCGGGAGGAAATCGCCAAACTCCAGCCCCAAATTGCTTTGGCTGCTGAAGAAAGCCGCAAGGCATCGGCGGAGGTGGCTAAATCTGTCTGTGCACAGAAGAAGCACCTGAAGGAGCAAACCCAAAAGCTACGAGAGCAACTCAGTCCCAAGGTGCAAGAGGAACTTCAGAAGAGCCGCGAAAAAGTGCGGAGAGAAATGGAAGAGCTTCGGATCGAGTTCGAGCGAAATTGGCTGGATATCTAGCCTCATTGCCGCTCGGGACGACAAGCCTGAAGAAACCGATGACGAGCGTGTAGAAACCTAAGACCCTGCCGCGTGGCCCCGCGCTACAGACCCCAGGCAGACCTGGTTCCGGCCCGCTACCTTGGCAGCGTACAAGGCAGCATCCGCTGCCCTGACCAATTCATCGCGAGTGATACCCTGATCAGGAAAGGCTGCGGTTCCCGCGCTGATCGTGACCGTGCGCGGCACACCCGGGAACTGCCAAGCTGCGACGATCTTCCGCAATTTTTCCGCGATATTCATGGCGTGCTGCGCATTGGTTTGCGTGAGCAGAATCCCAAATTCCTCGCCTCCGTAACGGCAGACGACGTCAATCTTCCGTAGTTGCTGGTTGAAGAGCGAAGACACTTGCCGCAACACCTCGTCGCCCAGCACGTGCCCGAACTCGTCATTGAGCCGCTTGAACTGATCAATGTCGGCCATGATGACGGCCATCCCGGTGCCGTAGCGGCGGGCGCGCTCAATCTCTTCCATGATGCGCAATTCGAAAAAGCGCCGGTTAAAGATGCCGGTTAAACCGTCCAGATATGCAAGCTGTTTTACGCGCTCAACGTAGTGGGCGTTTTGAATAGCGGTGGCGCAAATGTCGGCCACCGATTCCAACGATTCCCGATCGCCATCTCGAAAGGCATCGGGCTGGGAACTGTCGAGCGCAAGAACCCCGAGTGCCTGTCCGAATGAAATCAGCGGAATACGCAAACGCGATGCCGACTCCGCGAAGAACTTCATGGTCGTAGCGCTGCGCAGATCGCTTTCCACCATGGTCCGGCTGCCGGTCAGGATGCTCGCCCAAGGCTCGTTGCTCGCGGGAAAGCGCCCCCCCTGTGGAATGCGTGGCGTGAGCGTGCCGTGATGGGCCCGCAGCACCAGGTCTTGATCCTCGCGTAAGAAAAGTGAGACGTGCGAGACTCGGAACGCATCCTTGATCAACTGGCAAACTCGATTTAACAAATCTTCTAAATCAAGAACCGCGGTAGTCTGTTGCGCAATGGCGTTGATTGCTTGCAGTTGCCGCGCCCGTTGCTGCTCCAGCGAATACAGCCGAGCGTTCTGTAGCGCCATCGACGCCTGCGTGGAGAACAGGGTGAGCAGGTCGATGGTCTCGGAATCAAAATGATCCAGCCGGTCGCTCTGGCAATCGAGCACCCCCACCACTTCGTCGCGCACCATCAACGGTATGGCCAACTCAGAACGTGTGGATTTGGCGGAACAGAGATAGCGCTCATCCTGGCTGACGTCGGGAGAATAGACCGGCTGCTTCTTCAGCGCCGCGGCACCCGTAATCCCCTGACCTACAGGCCAGCGAAGTTTGTCTTCTCCTTCGTCCCAGCCCAACTGCGAGCGGACGTACAGCTCCTGCGACTGCTTATCCAGCAGCACAATCGCCACATTCCGCAAATGAAAATAGTCGTGCGCAATGCCGAGGATGCGCTGCAACACTTCGTCCAGATCGAACGTGGAGAGCACAGCTTGCCCTGCATCGTACAAGACAGCAATTTTGTTCATGGTGCAGGCTAATGGTAACGTGGCGCGGCCAGTTGAGCAGGTTCCCAAAGTAACGTCAACCGGAGGGCATAGATAGACCCGGAAGTGATACCGGGCCAGCCGTTTCTAAGGAAATCGATCCGCGATTTGGCTTTGCGGGGAGCGACTTCCAGTCGCGCCGCAAAGTCCCGGCAAGTATTTAACCGCGGCTTCAGCCGACCTCTGTAGGAGATCCCCAAATGGGTGCATCACCGTGGAAGAGGAAGAGCTTCAGCTTCAGCGCCGCGTCAGGGCTCGGACGGATAGGGGCTTTAGCCTCCGCGTTTCCTTGCGCTCGAAATCAAACGAACCCCTTACTTCCACCCTCTGGCCGTCCGAATTAACCCGTAAGTCACGACGCAAAACCAAAAATCCACCACCAGTCCCCAATCCGCCTGATACGGTCGATGCCGCGGCAGATGAAACGGAGGCGCGAGAAAGAAGTAGGCAACGTTGCCCAGGATGATGGCGCAGAGAGCTTGGAGCAGATTGACCAGCACCGAGGGTTTAGACACCGGCTTCATGCAAAGAGTTTACCGAAGCAGAATGGCCGCCTCTATCAGCTCGGTTGCAAAAGCCGAGTCGCTCCAGCGTTCGACTGCGCTGGTTAGCTTTTGGTGCGCTTCAGGCAAGTGTAACCACGCATTCAACTGCTCCCATTGTTCCTTCGGCCCCCCCAGTATCCACCGGTCGGGCTCTGCGCATTGGGCAAACCGTTCTGCGCAATCATCAACGCGAGGTGTCGATGCGCGTTAGCCGATGGGCGCGCAGCCAGAGATCCAAGTAGGCGCGAGATCGTGTTCAGCCTGCGCGATGGCCTGAATCCAGCTATACGTCCGATCGGCCAGATCCTGTGGATTTGAGTTGAAGGCGGCGTCCCATACTGTCTGCGATACAGACCTTCGATACCCTCACGCAGCCTTGGCGTCTGAAGCTTGGCCTCATAATCAAGGGAGTCGCCGCCCGTGCCCACTTGGGGAATCACTCAAAACATTCCCAACCCGACTCCCTGCTAACATTCCCTGAGCACTCCATGCTGGAACTCACCACCCCCGTGCAGTACGTCAAGGGAATCGGCCCCAAGCTGGCGGAGATCCTTGCCACCAAGGGCATTGCCACGGTCGGCGATCTACTCAATTACCTGCCATTCCGGTACGAAGACCGGCTGAATCCGCGCGGCATCTCCGAACTGCGCGCCGGCGAAATGGCTACCGTGATCGGCGAAGTCCGCAACTCGGGACTGTTTCGTACTCGCCGCATGCCCATCTTCCAGTTGACCGTGGGGCAGGGCCCGTCAAAGCTGAAATGTCTTTGGTTCAATGCTACCTATCTGCAAGACAAGTTCAAGCCCGGCCAGTTGATCGCGCTCTATGGCAAGGTCGAGCAGGACTCGCGCAGCGGAGAGTTGCAGATCATCCAGCCGCAGTTCGAGATGTTGGGTGACTCCGGCAGCGAGGGCGCGGATGACAAAGCCGCCGCATCGCTCGAAGTAGGCCGCATCGTGCCCATCTACGAGTCCGCCGGACAAGGACGCGTTACCGCGCGCTGGTTTCGCCGCGTCATCCGCACGGCGCTGGACGATCTGACTCCAGACCTTCCCGAAACGATTCCCGCAGCCGTCCGCGAGCGCCTGGCGCTGGTTTCGCCGCGCGAGGCCTTGTGGAAAGTGCACTGGCCCGAAGCCGGAGAGAGTTTCGAAGCCTTGCAGTCATCGCGCACGCCCGCGCATATCCGCCTAATCTTCGAGGAATTGTTCTTCACTGAGCTGGGACTGGAACTGAAGCGCCGCCAGCAGAAAGCGCAGACCGGAATCGCCTTTCAACTTGACGATCGAGTGCGCCAGGCGATCAAGAAGATTCTGCCCTTCCATCCCACAGCAGCACAGAAGCGGGTACTGAAGGAAATTGCCGACGACATGCAGCAACCGCATCCCATGCGCCGCTTGCTGCAAGGGGATGTGGGCTCGGGGAAAACCATCATCGGATTTCAGGCCGCAATCATCGCCATCGAAAATGGCTACCAGGTCGCACTGATGGCGCCCACTGAAATCCTCGCGCAACAGCATTATTTTTCCGCCCGCAAGATTCTGGAGAATGCTGGCTACCGGATCGTTCTGCTAACTGGCTCCTTAGAGTCGGATCGCAAGCGCGACATCCGCCGCCACATCGCACAGGGGAACGCACAACTCATCATCGGCACCCACGCCCTGCTAGAAGAGAAAGTAGAGTTTGCAAAACCCGGCCTCGTCATCGTCGACGAACAGCATCGCTTCGGCGTCTTGCAGCGGCTGAAGTTGATGAAGAAGTCGGGTGACAGCGGCGAGGGTCGAGGCAAAACCATTCTCACCGAATCCGAAGCAGGCACCGCCGACAAAAATGCAGCCGAGCCGGATGTGCTAGTGATGACTGCCACGCCGATTCCGCGAACACTCGCACTGACCCTGTACGGCGATCTCGATCTCAGCGTTCTCGATGAACTCCCACCGGGCCGCACCCCAATCGTCACCCGAAGAATCACCGATGATCGCTCAAGCGAAGTCTGGGATTTCGTGCGCAAGCAGGTGACGAAGGGGCATCAGGTCTATGTGGTCTACCCGGTCATTGCTGAAAACGAAGAGTCCGAACTGAAAGCTGCGATCAAGATGTATCGCGAGCTGAGCAGCAAAATATTTGCGGATCTGAAAGTCGGCCTGCTGCACGGCCGGCTCGATTCCGACTTGAAAGATCAGGTCATGCGCATGTTCCAGAAAGGCGAGTTGCAGATTTTGGTAGCGACCACGGTGATCGAGGTCGGCGTGGACGTGCCCAACGCCACCGTAATGGTCATCGAACATGCGGAACGCTTTGGACTGGCGCAGCTTCACCAGTTGCGCGGACGCATTGGGCGCGGAGCCGCAAAGTCCTTCTGCATTCTGATGACTGGCGGCAAAGTGACGGAGGACGGTGAGCGGCGTCTCGAGGCCATGACACGCACCAACGACGGCTTCCAGATCGCCGAACTCGATCTTGAACTGCGCGGGCCGGGAGAGTTTTTCGGCACGCGGCAGGCCGGCATGCCGAATTTTCGCGTAGCCAATCTGATCCGTGACCGGCAACTGCTCGAACTTGCCAAACGCGAAGCCGCGGCGGTAATGTCCGGGCCCAATCCTGAAATTACAGAGGTGGAAATCAGTCGCGCTCTCGTCGCCTTGCGCACCCGCTGGCAGCATACCTACGCTCTAGCTGAAGTTGGCTGAACTGGTAGAATCGTAAAGATGGCAGGCGCTTCACAACTCATTCAGATCGAGCTCGACCCTCCGGTCCGAATGCCGAAACCTGACTGGCTGCGGGCCAAAGCCCCCGTCGGGGAAAACTTTCACAATCTCAAAAAGTTGGCTCGTGGATTGGGACTGCACACCGTATGCGAGTCGGCCCAGTGTCCGAACATTGGCGAGTGCTGGAATCACAAAACCGCAACGTTTATGTTGCTGGGCGATATCTGCACCCGCCGGTGTGGATTCTGCGCCGTGCCGAAGGGCCGCCCCCAGCCGATCGACTGGGATGAGCCACGCCGCGTGGCTGAGGCCGTTGCTACTCTCGGCCTGAAACATGCGGTTGTGACCAGCGTGAACCGAGACGACGACAACGTTGGGGGCGCCAAAGTCTTTGCCGAGACCATTCGCCAGATTCGCGAGCTGATCCCGGATTGCCGCATCGAGGTGTTGATCCCGGATTTCCAGGGATTGGAAGAGCCGCTGAAAATTGTGCTGGAGGCACAGCCTGACGTGCTGAATCACAACACTGAAACGGTGCCCCGTCTTTATCGGGCCGTGCGCTCCGGCGCTCGTTACGAGCGCACGCTCACATTGCTCGAGAATGCCAAGAAATTCTCCCCGGGCATGGTCACGAAGAGTGGTGTGATGGTGGGGCTCGGTGAGTCGACGGATGAATTGATCGAAGTGTTCCGGGATCTTGGCAACCGCGGCGTTGACATACTTACCGTGGGCCAATACCTCCGCCCTTCGCGGGACCACTTGCCGATTGCCCGGTTCTATACGCCCCAGGAATTCAACGACCTACGCGGCGAAGCGTTACGCTTCGGCTTCCGCCATGTTGAGTCCGGCCCCATGGTGCGCTCCAGTTACCACGCGCATGAGCAGGCTGAGTCAACAGCGGCTCCGCGGGTGGTGTCCTAGACGCCGCAATGCTGAGCGCGCTGCTGGTGCTGCTGGGCTTCTTCGCCGGTCTGCTGGGAGCATTGACGGGCATCGGTGGTGGCGTTCTCCTCTCTCCGCTTCTGGCGCTGCATTTTGGAATTCCCATCCGACAAGCCATTGGCACGAGTCTGGTCGCGGTTATTACCACTTCCGCCGCAAGTTCCTCGATCCATCTCCAGCGTCACACGACCGACATTCGACTGGGCATGACGCTCGAACTGGCAACTTCTCTGGGCGCGGCCGTTACCGCCTATCTGGTGGGATATTTCAACCGGAACGTTCTTGAGGGGTTGTTCGCCGGCT
>JAUTWY010000217.1 GCA_030838305.1 Acidobacteriaceae bacterium | reverse complement strand
ATCCGCGATTCGATCGCGCGAAGGCCGAAGGCCTTCTGGCAAAAACCACGATTAACCACACCAGCAAGATCCGGCAATTATCCAAGGGCATGGTGGCGCAACTGCATCTCGCCCTGGTAATGGCGATTGATGCGAGATTGCTGGTGTTGGATGAGCCGACGCTGGGACTCGACATCCTGTTTCGCAAGCAATTTTATGATTCCCTGCTCAATGATTACTTTGACCGCAGCCGCACCGTCCTGGTAACAACCCATCAGGTGGAAGAGTTGCAGAACATTCTCACGGACTTGATGTTCATCGACCGCGGCCGGATCGTACTGAATTGCAGCATGGAAGAATTCGAGTCCCGATACGTGGAAGTGATGGTCCATCCCGGCCAGATCGCCGCGGCACGCGCGCTCAAACCGATGTATGAGCGCGAAGTGTTCGGCCGCAGCACTCTGCTGTTCGATCGCGGGCTTAATAAAGATGTCAATAAGAACATCGATCGCCAGCTACTCGCGGCACTTGGCGAAGTGCGCACGCCCAGCATCGCCGACTTATTCGTGGCGGTAGTGGGGAACCAATCCGGTAATGCACAAGGAGCGGCTCAATGAATACTCAATCGAATGCCATGACTGAGTCCTCCGTCCAGTCGCAAGGAACCGCGCCGACCGCTTTTTCGCCAGCTCGAGCGATGTACTGGTCGATTCGACGGGAAATCTGGGAGAACCGTGCGATCTACATTGCGCCACTGACTGCCGCCGCCCTTTTTCTCTTCGGCTTCGCCATCAACCTGCTTGCCATGCGGCGTCACATCGCCGCATCACCCCTCGGCCCGGGGCAACAGCACGATTTACTCAACGCGCGATACGAATTATCGGCGGCACTGATCATGGGGACGGCTCTCATCGTGGGAATTTTCTACTCCCTCGACGCCCTGTATGGAGAGCGCCGCGATCGCAGCATCCTCTTCTGGAAGTCGCTGCCGGTTTCCGATCTCATTACCGTGCTCTCGAAGCTGACCATTCCCCTCCTGATTCTGCCGCTTCTCAGCTTCGCCATCAGCCTTGTAACTCAATTCCTCATGCTCGTGCTGAGCAGCATTATCCTCGCAGGCAGCGGCGTGGACATCGTGGCGCTTTGGACAGGGGTGTCGTTTTTCCGCGTATCCATTGTGCTGCTTTATCACCTTCTGACGGTGCACGGTCTCTATTACGCGCCCATCTACGGCTGGCTGCTGATGGTTTCAGCGTGGGCGCCGCGCGCTCCATTTATATGGGCTTTCCTGCCACCGTTCGTGGTCGCCGTGGTGGAGAAGGTTTCATTCAACACTTCGCATTTCTTGATGTTGTTGCAGGAGCGCCTGGTGGGGTCGCAGGGAGATGGCATGGCGACGCACAACGCCCCGCAGGATTTCACGGCGTCACTGATTCCTCACCATTTTTTTGGTGCGCCGGGTCTATGGACCGGTCTCGTACTGGCCGCGCTGTTTCTGTTTGTAGCGGTGCGTCTGCGCCGCTATCGCGGGCCGATCTGATTCGGGTGCAACCGCGATGGAAGGAGCAGGCCAGCGCGGCGGGAAAACGGCGATCCTAGCGTGCCATGCGTTCTTGGTCCGATCGGTCGACATTTTAGGAGAAGCGAATATGGGCACAGCAAGAGTGAAGGAACAGATAGCAGGAGCGTCACCGCGGTTCAAGGCCGGAATTACGGGTGTTTTCTACTTGATCACCATACTGACGGGAGGAGTCGTCCTCTTCTTTCAGGGCAGGCTGGGGTTGGTCGTCGACCTCATCGCAACGGCTTGTTATATGGCTGTAACCGGTCTCTTCTATCGCTTAAGCCGGTGAGCAAGAGCTTCTCTTTGTTCTCAGCGTCCCGGGCCCCGGCGAGAAGGTTCCACGATCGAGGGAGCAAGCCAAGGCAGCAGGCCATAACTAATTAAGGAGTGGAAAGTGCGATCGCCACTGTTATTTCTTCACATTATCGCGGGTACTCTGGGAATGCTCTCTGGATTTGTCGCTGTGTTCCTTCGCAAAGGTTCCCGCCGTCACGGCCTCGCCGGAAAAGTGTTTGTCATATCCATGCTCTGCCTGTCCGCAAGCGGAACGTTTCTGGCGGTCATGAAATCCCAACCGGGCAATATTCTGGGAGGCACTCTAACGTTCTATCTGGTGGCGACAGGATGGTTGACCGCCAGGCGCAGCGACGGCGAACCCGGCCTTTTTGATTGGGGCGCCCTTCTGGTTGTTTTGGCGGTCGGAGCTTTCGAGATGACCTACGCGTTAGAAGCGGCGATGAGTCCAACCGGAATGAAGCATGGCTATCCACCCGGGCCCTACTTCTTCTTCGCCTCGATCGCTCTCATTGCTGCCACGGGAGACGTTCGCATGCTCGTGCGCCGCCGTACTTCCGGCACCCAACGCATTGCGCGCCATCTCTGGCGCATGTGCTTTGCGCTGTTTGTCGCCGCAGCGTCCATATTCCTGGCGAGGCAACACCTATTCCCGGCTTTCCTGCGCAAGACGGGCGCACTTATTTTTCTGAGTGTCTTGCCGCTGCTATTGCTGATTTTCTGGCTCATCCGGGTTCGCTTCGCAAATGCGTGGCAGAGACCGTGGCACAGATCTGGACCAGTGCTCGCAGGCCCCGAACCCTCCCTGTCTGTACGTTGAAACCAGATCTGGTAAGGAGAAACGAGTTTGAGCACCGCAGTGTTGACCCACCGCTTGGAGCTGGATTCCATTGCCGAGACCGCTTTGAAAGCCGCCGCACGATTTTGGTTTGGGGTGACTGTGATCGGCCAAGTGTTCTTCGCGTTTGCCGTGGCATCTTTCTATGCTCTCACGGCACTGCGCGCGAATTACCACGCCTGGAAGATAACGAATGGTTACATCCCTGGAGTAACCAAAGGCAATCTCGCTGTTGCCATCCACCTTATCTCCGCCGTAATGGTGATGCTCGCCGGAGCGGTTCAATTGGTTCCGCAGGTCCGCAACCGCTTTCCCGCCTTTCATCGCTGGAATGGACGTATCTATATGCTGACTGCTGTCGTCCTCAGCGCAGCCGGTCTTTACATGACGTGGATCCGGGGAAGCGTTGGCGATACTTCTCAACACCTGGGTTCTACTGGGAACGCCCTCCTGATCTGGCTTTGCGCGGCCATGGCCTTACGCTACGCGCTGGCTCGCGATTTCAAAACTCATCGGCGTTGGGCACTTCGCCTGTTCCTTGTAGTGAGTGCATCGTGGTTCTTGCGCCTGGCATTGTTCTTGTCGTTTCTCGTCTTTAAAGGTCCCTTCGGTTTCGATCCAGTCACATTTCAAGGCCCGTTCCTGACTTTTCTGACATTCGGCCAATACCTTTTTCCCCTGGGCATTCTCGAAGTCTATCTGTGGGCGCAAGACCGCCCGGGAGTTCTCCGGCGTATGGCTACGGCAGGCATGCTTTTTGTGCTGACCCTCGCCATGGGCGCCGGAATTTTTGCGGTCAGCATGGCCATATGGGTGCCTCAGGTCAAAGCCGCTTACGACCCTCGCAAGTCGATTGCAGAAACTCTCTCGGCAACCCTCACCTACAGTGGCCTCGACCAGGCCCTTAAGCAATACCATGAACTCAAATCGACCGCACCCTCCAGCTACAACTTCGATGAAGGCCAACTCAACGCTTTGGGCTACCAACTGATTCGCACCAATAAGTTCAAAGAAGCAATCCGCATTCTCCAGCTCAACGTCGAAGCCTATCCGCAATCCGGCAACGTCTACGACAGCCTGGGCGAGGCTTACATGGACGACGGCAACAAGCCGCTGGCCATCGCCAACTATCGAAAATCTCTGCAGCTAAACCCCAAGAACGGCGGTGCGGTCAAGATGCTTCAGAAATTAGGCGCACCCTGATTTGGTCTTGCTCGCGCCCGCTGAAGCTTTGGCGCGCACTCCCCGTTTCGCCGATTCGAATCTCTACAATATTTGCGGCTGACGTTCGTCTACAAGATGGATGGATACGCCGTGGAGGATCACGGGGATGACCGAGCAAGACAGTCAAATCTCCGAGATCATCACGCGAGAACGATCCCGGCTGCGCAATTTCATCCGGCGGCGTGTGCCTGATCCCGCCGACGCCGAGGACATCGTGCAGGAGGTTTTCTACGAACTGATAGAAGCCAATCGCCTGCTGATGCCGATCGAGCATGTGACCGGCTGGCTTTTTCGCGTCGCGCGCAATCGCATCACGGACCTTTTTCGCAAGAAGAAGCCAGAGAGCTTCAGCGACGCAGCTCCCGCGGGAGAGAGCGGCGAAGCGCTACAGATCGAAGATCTTTTGCCATCGCCCGATGCCGGACCGGAAGCGCTCTATGTCCGTCATGTGCTTCTCGAGGAGCTGGAACTTGCGCTCGACGAACTGCCGGAGGAGCAGCGCGACGTGTTTGTGGCGCACGAAGTGGAAGGGCGGAGCTTCAAGGAGATGGCCGCGGAAACCGGCGTGAGCGTGAATACGCTGTTGTCGCGCAAACGTTATGCGGTGCTGCATCTGCGCGAGCGATTGCAGAGTATTTACGACGAATTTACGAATGCATGAGGAAATGAATATGAGATGGAAATGGATTTTCCTTGCTCCGCTGGCGATTCTGGCGATGCTGTTATTTGCCTTCATCGGCGGCGAAATCGTGATGCACCTGTGGAATTGGCTGCTGCCGCCGCTGTTCGGCTGGCGACAACTCACTTTTTGGCAGGCGCTTGGACTACTGGCCCTGTGCCGGATCCTCTTCGGCGGATTTGGAGGACATCATTCCGGTCGCCCCAGCTTTCGCCGTCGCATGAAAGAGCGTTGCGGACAGATGACGCCGGAAGAGCGGGAACGATTCCGGCAACGGATGCGCGAACGCTTCGGGTTTGGCCCATCCACCAGCGAGAACATGGGGCAATGAAGAAGAGCGGTCTATGAACGAGCCGGGATGCCGCGGCCTGGTGCGGGCCATGGCGAGGTTGGGCAGCCTATTCGAGGGCGAGAGCCATTTTGAGCGCTCGATCCAATTGCTCAAGCTTGGAGCGCGTGTGCTAGCGCCACACTGCGTCGTCCTTGCCGGAAAGGACCCGGTCCAGGTAGGTTGCGGTGCTGATCAGCGCCAGATGCGTGAATGCCTGGGGGAAATTGCCGAGATGTTGCCCGCCTGGACCCAATTGCTCCGAATAGAGTCCCAGATGGTTGGCGTATCCCAAGAGTTTCTCAAACAACAATTGAGCCTTTTCCAGCTCTCCAGCGCGCGCCAGACATTCGATGTACCAAAACGAGCATGCGGTGAAGCTGCCCTCTCCGCCTGGAATCCCGTCTACATGCGTGCGTTCCGCCTCGTAGCGACGGACCAGGGTACCCTCAACTAACCGTGCTTCAATCGCTCTCATGGTCGAGCGCCACATCGGATCGACCGGACTGATAAACCGCATGAGAGGCATCAGCAAGACCGAGGCATCCAGGTCCTTCGTCCCCTTGGACTGCACAAACGATCGCAAATCGTCATCCCAGAAGTTCGTAAAGATGTCGTTTCGAATCGCGTCGCGGATTCGCTGCCAGGCATCGAGAGGCCCCGAAAGCGAGCGTTTTTGGGCAAGACGCAGCGCCCGATCGAAAGCCACCCAGCACATCAGCCGGGAGTGCAGGAATTCCCGCCCGCCGCCACGAACCTCCCATATACCTTCATCGGGCCGTTGCCAGTTCTTGCCCAGCCACTCCAGGATCCGCAGAACTTCCTGCCACCCGGCATACGAAATGGAGTCCCCGTACTTGTTTGCGAGATAGATGGAATCCATCATTTCGCCATAAATATCCAGCTGCAGCTGCTGATAGGCTGCGTTCCCGATGCGCACGGGCTTCGAATGTTCATAGCCCCGCAGATGATCCAGTGTCAGCTCATCGAGCTTCTGCCTCCCGTCAATGCCGTACATGACCTGTAGCGGTCCCCGCTCCGCATCGTCCCCGAGCCGGCCCTTGAGCCAGTCGATGAATGCCTCAGTTTCATCGACAAACCCCAGCCGGATCAGAGCGTAGAGGGAGAAGGTCGCATCTCGCAACCAGGTGAAGCGATAATCCCAATTGCGCACTCCGCCAATTTGTTCTGGCAGGGAAAACGTCGGCGCGGCAATCAGCGAGCCATGCTTCTGGCTGGTCAGCAGCTTTAACATCAGGGCCGAACGGTTGACCGTCTCGCGCCAGCGGCCCTTGTACTTTGATTTCGCGATCCATCCCTTCCAGAAGCGTGCTGTCTCGTGGAAGCGCTGCTCAACAAACTCCATCTCGGGTTGCTCGCCTTGGGGGCGAACTCCGCCAAAGACAAAGGTCGCGCTCTCGCCGGCTCGAAGGCTGAAATTGGAGATTGCATCCTGGGACTCTTGTCGCAGAGCAGTGGTGGAGTGCAGCGCCATCGGCGGACAAGCATCGCTGGCCGGCGAAAAAATTGCGCACCGCTCTTCGAGCTTCACCGTGTGCCCAGACATCGCGTAGTTAAATCGGGGCTGGCACCGCATCTTGAAATCGACCTCGCCCCGGATAACGGCCAGGGTGCGGATGATCTCATTCGGTTGCTCCCCGTCGGTCGCAATGGGCATGTAGTCAGTCAGCTCGACCAGACCCTCCTCTGCAAGAAATCGCGTGAGCAGAATGTTCGTGTCTGGCAAATAGAGCTGCCGAACCCGCTTTTTCTTGAGTTGCGGCTGAATCTGAAAACTGCCACCTTTCTCATCATCGAGCAGAGCGGCAAACACGCTGGGAGAATCGAAGTTTGGGTAGCAGAGAAAGTCGATGGAACCGTTTACACCCACGAGGGCGATGGAGCACATATTGCCGATCACCCCGTAGTTCTCAATTGGTTCAAAGCTCATCGGTGTGAGTCATTTCCGAAGGTGAATTCTACCTGATCTAGAGCAAGCCGGGGGTTGGCCCACATCTGCCGTCAGACGAAGAAGTGAAGCGTTGAATAAAAACTTTGGGGTGCTAGTCATCTTTGCGGCTGTTCTTTCCCGTCTCATGGGATTGGTCGCGCAGCGCGGATTCAGGCTGGGGATATTCGATCGATCCACGGAAGGAGGAAATATTGTCGTCGGTAAAATCGGGGAAAGGCAACTGCTTGCTGTCGCGCCATTGTGCGACCTTTTTTAACACAGCATCGGTCTTTTCTTTCTCCAGTCCCTTGTCGCGGCCCAAGTAAAGAGTTTGGGAGGGGAAGGCGAAGCCGGTTCCGGAGTCCTCGACCAGATGCATGATCCGCAGCAGCAGGTCTTCGCGGACGGCGGCGAACTCATTGAAATCCTGCGTCAATACATAGGAAACAAGCTCGACGTTGATGGAACTGGCGGCCAGTTCCGTGAGGCGCACACGAACGCTCTTGGTTTCGATCTTTGAGTGACTGTATAAGATCCGGCGGATTTCGGAGAGCACGTAACGGAGATGGTCGTGAGTGGTTTCTGAGCGTAGTCCGAATACGGTTTTGAAGAGGATCTTATCGCGGCGGCTGAGGTTCTCGACATTGATGGTCGCGACCGTGCCGTTGGGAATCGCCAGCAGCGTTCTCTCTTCGGTGCGCACGCGAGTGGAGCGGAGCCCGATATCTTCGACGGTTCCTGTGCGATCGCCGAAACGGCAGACATCCCCAACGCGTATCACTTCGTCGCCTAATACGGAAACGCCGCCGAACAAATTCTCAATTGTTTTCTGCGCGCCGAAGCCGATGGCGAGTCCGCCAATACCCAGGCCGGCCAGCGCGGTGCTCATGTTGAAGCCGAGAATGCCCAGGATGAAGAAGACCGCCATCAGGAAAACCGCGGCCTTGATGAGGCGCTCGCCCAGCAGCATGAGCGAGCCGGTGCCGCCATGGCCGTGGGCGAGCGCGCGGTTGCGCACCCGGCGCAGGAACCAGCGGATCACCCGCCACAGAATCCAGTTGGCGCCGATAACCAGTGCTACCGCGGTTACCTGCAAATAGTAGTGGCGTTGCAGCAGAGGCAGGCTGAGATACTTTGAGAGAATGCGGTGAACGATGGTTCCAGCGAGCAGCCACTCCGGTCCGGAAACGGAGCGCCACTGCCACAGGCCCGGCTGTACCTTTTTCTTCATCCACCAAAGCAAGGGAATTTCGAGCACTACGAGGAGCAACCACCCGACGGCCGCGGCTACGGGAGTCAGCAGTAGCAAAGCCAGCCATTGCCACAGTGGCATGCCAGCCAGTTGGTGTTTCACGACCCACGAGGGCAATTGCGTCTCGACTTGGCGGGCCTCGATCTGATCGTAGAGCTCGGGAATTTTGCTCAGAGTGTCGGAAGAGATCAGCCAGATTCTTCCTGCGTTGGGATCGGAAACGCGAACCAGTTCAAGATCGGCCTCAGTGCCGCCGGAGACCATGGTTCCCAGCTTCTGCCGGTCCGACGGAACGTCTTCCTGCGGCGTGCCCTCAGGTTGCCGGCTTGGCCGCAGGCTGCCCTCAAACGCGCGGTTCATCGCGATGTTCAGCTTCATGGCGAGAGCGTCGCCCTGAGCCTGGCGGCGGGCTGGGCTCATCTGCAGATACTGGGCGGCGATGCTGTAGCTGCCGGAATTCGCCGCCTCCAGAAATCCGAAGACGGTTCCGTATGGAGTTTCACGGCCCAGCGCGTCAATCCCAGTCTTGGCGGGAGGATTCGCGGGCGCTTTTGGCTGGAGCATCTGACCAAGGGCGCCTTGCGCCGGGAGCGGCAGGGAAACAGCGAGACCAACAATAAGAAGAACGATTGCTTTGGAGAAGGTGGACATGAAGTTTTTCGCGCCCGGCTGAGTGCAGTAGCGGGGAGCGTGAATGCGCCCGGGCAAATGAAAGTTTATTGTAGCGGAACTCGCCGGACGGGAGAGAACTCACGCTGCAACCCCGTGGTGGGTCAGTTTGAATGGTCTCTCACCCCCGCTTGGGACGGAAGACGTGCGTGCTGGTGCCAAAGAAAACTTCAGCGGATTCCATCACGGTTTCCGAGAGTGTGGGGTGCGGGTGGATGCTCATGGCGACATCGCTGGCCAGAGCGGCCATTTCGATGGCCAGCACGCCCTCGGCGATCAGTTCTCCGGCGCCAGTTCCGGCGATTCCGACGCCCAGGACGCGCTCGGTTTGCGGGTCGATGATCAGCTTGGTCATGCCTTCGGGACGGTCGAGCGTAACGGCGCGTCCGGACGCGCCCCAGGGGAACTTCGCAACTTTGATTTCGCGGTTTTCTTTTTCGGCTTGCGTTTCCGTGAGACCACACCAGGCGACTTCGGGATCGGTGAAGACCACGGCTGGAATTGCATTAGGTTCGAAGGCGACTTTGTGCCCCGCGATGGCCTCGACGGCAACGCGTCCTTCATGCGAAGCTTTGTGGGCCAGCATGGGTTCGCCGACCACGTCGCCGATGGCGAAGATGGCGGGATCGGCGGTTTGCAATTGCTTGTTCACTTCGATGAATCCGCGCGGGCTGACCTGCACTTGCGTTTTCTCCAGGCCAGGGACTTCAGAGTTCGGCTTGCGTCCCACCGAAACCAACACCCGGTCAAAAACTTTCTCGCGATCTTTCTCTTGAATTGCCGCCCCTTCAAAGGTCGCACGAAGTCCGGCGCCTTCTTCTTTTAGAGAGGCGACCGTGGTGTTCAAGAGAATTGTTTCGAACATTTTCTCCAGGCGTTTGTGCAGCGGGAGGACCAAGTCGCGATCCGCGCCGGGCAGCAGGCCCGGCAGCATTTCGACTACCGTGACGCGCGTGCCCAGCGCGGCATAGACCGAACCGAGCTCCAGGCCGATGTATCCGCCGCCAACCACCAAGAGAGTGCCGGGGATGTCTTCGAGATTGAGCCCTCCGGTGGAATCCATCAGGCGCGGGGAATCGACCTTGAAGGTTGGAATGATGGCAGGACGAGAACCCGTTGCGATGATGATTCGGTCGAAGTTGAGAACGGCTTCGGTCTGGTCTGACTTCGTGACCCGCAGCGTGGTTGAATCTTCAAAAGCGGCGCGGCCCTGAATGTATTCGACATGACGCTGTTTGGAAAGTTGTCCCAGGCCTCCGGTAAGTTTCTTGACGACACTCTCTTTCCAGCCACGCAGGCGGGAGAGATCGATCTTGGGGCGAGGGAATTCGATGCCCCAGTTCTTGGCCTGCTGAGATTCTTCGATCAACTTGGCAACGTGAAGAAGCGCCTTGGAAGGAATGCAACCGCGATAAAGGCAGACGCCTCCGGGGTTCGCCTCCGGATCGATCAGAGTGACTTGCATGCCGAGATCGGCGGCGAGGAAGGCAGCGGCATAGCCGCCCGGTCCGGCGCCGACTACGGCGAGACGCAGATTCTTGGTTTGTTCCTGCGCTTCGTCCGGGGTTTGGTTTAGAGGTTGGTTCATGTTTTTTGGGGAGCTCTTGATTAGCCTGTCATCCAAATGCGTTGCGACTCGCGGACGTTATTAGACTCCGATAGAAAAATCCAGCACCTGAAGGCGGACTGGGAATGCGATATTTACGGCATGCCTAAAGGCAGGCCCCGATACGAATCTCGTTCTACGAAGCTGCTAATCTCAGCGAATCTCGGTACGAAGCTTGCTTGCGACACGGGACGCTATCCTTGGACCGAGAGCAGGAAGGGCTGCTCAAATGCTTCGGAGACCCAGCGCAGAAAGCGCGCGGCATCGGCGCCGTCGATCAGGCGATGATCGTAGGAGAGCGAGAGCGGCAGGATCAGCCGCGGCTCGAACTTTCCGGCGATCCATTCGGGTTCGATGCGCGAACGCGAGAGTCCGAGAATGGCAACCTCAGGATGATTCACGATCGGAGTGAATGCTGTGCCCCCGATGCCGCCGAGGTTGGTGATGGTGAAAGTTCCGCCTTCCATGTCAGCCAGAGTTATTTTCTTGTCGCGCGCTTTCTGTGAGAGCTGCGAAAGCTCGACTGCAAGCTCGACGATATTTTTCTTGTCTACGTCGCGGATCACAGGAACCAGCAATCCGCGATCTGTGTCGGCCGCGACACCAATATGGATATATTGCTTGTAGATGATCTCTTCTTTTTCCATATCGATGGTGGCATTGAATTGCGGGAATACCTTGAGGGCGGCGGCACAGACTTTCAGGGCGATGGCGGTGACAGTCATCTTGCCACCGGCCTGCTCGGCTTTGGGGGCGAAACGGGCGCGCAACTGCTCGAGTTCGGTGATGTCGGCGCGGTCGTGTTGGGTGACGTGGGGGATCGTGTTCCAGGATTCCGCCAGATGTTCCGCCGTTTTGCGGCGAACCCCGCGCATGGAAACGCGTTCAATTTTCCCCCACTTGGCAAAGTCCGGCAGCTTGGGCGCAACGAAGTGTCCGGCGCGCGCTGGAGCTTGAGCAGCGGTTGCCGCGGCAGTCAAAGCGGTTTTGGCGTGGAGTTTGACATCGTCTTCGCTGATGCGTCCCCCGGGGCCGGTGCCCTTGACTTCGTAGATGTCGACACCGATTTCGCGAGCCAAGCGGCGGGTGTGCGGAGCGGCGGGAACCGGCCCGCGGTGCTCGGTTCCGGCCACTTTGCCCAATTGAACGGGCATAGAGAACGCCGCAGGGCGGGGACGCGGCTGGTCGGGCGGCAGAGCTTGTTCTTCGGTTTTTCCTTCGGCGCGAATTGCGGCCTGGAAAGCGAGGCGGGCACCGTGCTGTCCGGAGACGTGTTCGACGGGGCGGCTCTGGGGACGGGCAGATTCGCCCTTCGAAGGCGCCCCTCCCTGAAGCGTAAAAATCACCTGTCCAACTTTAATTTTCTGGCCTTCTTTGACCTTCACTTCATTCACGACGCCGCTCACCGTGGATGGAACTTCAACCACGGCTTTGTCAGTTTCCAGTTCCATGACCGGCTGGCCTTCGGAAACTTTTGCGCCGGGAGCGATCATTAAGCGCACCAGGTCGCCCTCAGAGATATTCTCTCCCAGTTCCTGGAGGCGGAATTCGGTGGATGGCGGAGCGTCGGTCGATCGGGTTCGTTGCGCCGGTGGTTGAGATTCTGGCGGCGGGGCTGGAGCCGGCTGCGGTTTGGCGGCGGTTGCGGCTATGCTGGCTGAACTGGTTGAACGTTGCGCGGGCTCAGGCTTACTGGCCGCCGGTTCCTTTTGGCGGGAGGCCTGTTTTGCGTCCGAAGCCGAGGCTCCATTATTTTCCGCCGTAAAAATAAGTTGCCCGACCTTAACCTTGTCGCCTTCTTTAACCAGAATTTCCTTGATGGTTCCACTCACCGATGAAGGAACTTCCACGACTGCCTTGTCGGTTTCAAGTTCCATGACGGCCTGGCCTTCGCTGATGGTGGCGCCGGGCGCGACCATCAGGCGAACCAGGTCGCCCTGGTCAATGTTTTCACCGAGTGCGGGGAGTTTAAATTCGATCACTGATTCCATTCCTTAATTTGTTCCAACCCGGCCCCGGGCTCAGCTGATAGCCGGGTTCAGCTTTTCCGCGTCGATTCCAAGATCACGAATCGATTGCTTTACCACGTCAATCGTGATTTTCTTTTCCCGCGCCAGCGCGACCAGCGTGGCCAGCACAATGTGCTTCGCGTCCACTTCGAAGAAGTTGCGCAAGGCTGCCCGGCTCTCACTGCGGCCAAAGCCATCGGTTCCCAGAGAAACGAATTGTCCAGGAACCCACTTGGCGAGCGATTCCGGCAACACCTTCATGTAATCTGATGCAGCGATGAAGGGTCCGGGCGCATCTTTCAACGTTTCTGTCACGAAGGGCGTTTTCGGAGATTCGCCGGGGTGCAGCATGTTCCAGCGCTCGCAGTCATTGGCGTTGCGATACAGTTCTTTATAGCTGGTCACGCTCCACACATCCGCGGCGACGCCATATTTTTCTTTCAGAATTGTCTGCGCCTTCAACACTTCGTACATGATGGTTCCGCTGCCGAGTAATTGCGCGCGCAGTTTTTGATCTGGCGCGTCCGATGTTTTGAAACGGTAGAGACCGCGCAATATGCCTTCGCGGATATTTCCCTCTTTCGGCATCTCCGGCATGGGGAGCGGCTCGTTGGTGACAGTGAGGTAGTAGAAAATCGATTCCTGGTCAATGTACATGCGCTTGATGCCATCTTGAATGATGATCGCAATCTCGTAAGCGAAAGCAGGATCGTAGGCCATCAAGTTGGGAACAGGTAAGGCGAGAACGTGGCTGTGACCGTCCTGATGCTGCAGGCCTTCGCCCGCCAGCGTGGTTCGCCCGGCAGTTCCGCCGACAAGAAATCCGCGGCATCGCATATCGGCTGCGGCCCAGATCAGGTCGCCGATGCGCTGGAAGCCGAACATGGAATAATAAATAAAGAAGGGGATGGTGTTGATGCCGTGGTTCGCGTAGGCCGTGCCTGCCGCGATGAACGAGCACATCGATCCCGCTTCGGTAATGCCCTCCTCGAGGATTTGTCCGTTCTTCGCTTCCTTGTAATAAAGGAGTGTGTCCATATCGACGGGCTCGTAGAGTTGTCCGACGCTGGAGTAGATGCCGACCTGCCGAAACAAAGCTTCCATCCCGAAGGTGCGGGCTTCGTCGGGAATGATGGGAACGATCAGCTTGCCTAATTCCGGATCACGCAGCAGTTTCGCCAGTAGTCGCACAAAAACCATGGTGGTGGAAGCTTCGCGCCCGTCAGTGCCTTTGTAGAATTCTTCAAAGTGCGTTTCTGGGACGGCCTTCAGGGGCGTGGCCAGCACTTTGCGTTGCGGCATATATCCGCCGAGCTGTTGGCGCCGGGCTTGCATGTACTTGATTTCGGCGCTGTCGTCGGAGGGGCGGTAGAAGGGCGCATTGTGCAGTTCGTCGTCCGGGATGGGGATTCCGAAACGCGAACGGAATAGCTCCAGCTCTTCTTCGTTGAGTTTTTTCTGCTGGTGGGTGATGTTCTTGCCTTCGCCCGCTTCGCCGAGACCATAGCCTTTAATGGTTTTGGCGAGAATGATCGTCGGAGAGCCGGTGTGATCAACCGCGGCGCGGTATGCGGCGTGCACCTTGATGGGATCGTGTCCGCCGAGGCGCATGCGCGCCAGTTGCTCGTCGGAAAGATGCTCCACCATTTTCAGAAGGCGAGGGTCGGTGCCAAACAGATTCTGGCGGAAGTAGGCTCCGCTCTCGACAAAATATTTCTGATACTGTCCGTCGCTGATTTCTCCCAGGCGCCTTACCAGGATGCCGTCGCGATCGTTGCGAATCAGGCTGTCCCAATCCGATCCCCAGATTACTTTGATGACATTCCATCCCGCTCCGCGGAAGATGGCTTCGAGTTCCTGAATGATTTTGCCATTGCCGCGCACCGGGCCGTCGAGTCGCTGCAGGTTGCAGTTGACGACGAAAATCAGGTTGTCCAGATTCTCGCGCGAGGCCAGGGTAATGGATCCCAGCGACTCAGGCTCGTCCATTTCGCCGTCGCCGAGGAAGGCCCAGACTTTGCCGCCGGTGGATTCCTTCATTCCGCGATTTTCCAGATAGCGGATAAAGCGAGCGTGATAAATCGCCTGAATCGGACCCAACCCCATCGAGACGGTGGGGAACTCCCAGAAATTCGGCATCAGCCAGGGGTGAGGATACGAGCTCAGGCCGCCGCCAGGCTTCAATTCACGGCGGAAGTTTTCCAGCTTCTCCCTCGGAATGCGCCCTTCAAGATAGGCGCGAGAGTAAATGCCTGGCGCGGCGTGGCCCTGAAAGTACACAAAGTCGCGGTCACCGCTCTCGGTTTTCGCCTGAAAGAAATGGTTGAAAGCGACTTCATATAAGGTCGCGGCGGAAGCGAAGGTAGAGATGTGGCCGCCGATGCCTTCCTGAATTTTGTTGGCGCGCACCACCATGGCAAGGGCGTTCCAGCGCACCAGGCTCTTGATGCGGCGTTCCATCTCCTGACTTCCGGGAAATGGGGCTTGTTGAGGAGCCGCAATCGTATTCTGGTAAGGGGTAGTCGCGGAGAAGGGAAGATTCACTCCGGCGGCGCGGCGCGCGTGCAGCGCCAATTGCTGCAGCAATCGTCCGGCGCGAACCGGACCACCCTGGGACAGCACATAGTCGAGCGAGTCGACCCACTCGCGCGTTTCTAATACTTCCTGACCGTCAGTTTCCGTCTGAGCCACGTCTGATCTCTCCGATTGGTTGTGCCGAATACTCCATGATATTCAATTGCGCGGAATTTTGCTGGACGAAGGCAATGACCAAACGTTCTACAATGCTAAACGTCGAGCCAGTTTCATGGAGAGGATCCAATATGTTGCGGATTGTGCTGCTCGTGTTCGTGGTCGTCGCTATCATATTCGTGGCCCCGCGCCTGTTTCCAGGGGCTCGGGCAGTTGCTCCCGGACCTGGCAGCACCGCACCTGAATTCACTTTGCCCTCGCAGGAAGGTGCGTCCGTCAGCTTGAAGGATTACCGAGGCAGTTGGGTGGTTCTTTATTTTTATCCCAAGGACCAGACTCCGGGCTGCACGCGGGAGGCACACAACTTTCAAGTGGATCAGTCCAAGTACGCGGAGCGCCACGCTGTTGTTCTGGGGGTGAGCGTGGACAGCGTGGCCTCACATAAGAAGTTCTGCGCGAAGGAAGGACTGAACTTCAAGCTGCTGGCCGATACAAATGGCAAAGTGAGCAAAGCTTACGGTTCGCTCACCAACCTGGGAGTGGTAAAGTTTGCGGCGCGTCATACGTTTCTTATCGATCCCAGCGGAAAAGTGACCAAGGCCTACACGAGCGTCGATCCGGTGCGGCACAGCGAAGAGGTGCTGGTCGCCCTGGATCAACTGCGGAAGCAATAGGCGCAGGCTGGCATACCCTCAGCGGCGTCCACACCCGTCGAAAACAGCTATCCTCAGCGGCTTTTCGCCAGGGGCACAGGCTCGGGGCCGCAAGCGAGGATTACGAGGCGCGATTTGCAAACGGAAAAAATGATGATTCTAGGTTCGAAGTTCAGGCAACGTGTTCGCGGATCTTGGTCTGCGCGCTGCCGATGAGAAGCAAACACGAGTGCGCCTGGCCGTTGCCATCAATCAGATCATCCAGGCAACGCCATCGGTCGCAGATTGCAGCGGCACGCCTCGCTCGACATCAACCAGCCGAAGATTTCTGCATTGGTGAAGTAGCGTTTAGAGGGATTCTCCGTGGAACGCCTGATGCATTTTCTGAATGCGCTTGACCGCGACGTAGAGATCGTAATCAGAAAGAAGCCACACTCGAAGAGAGCGGCGAGAATTGTGGTAACGGGTGGCCAGTTGTCCCCAGTGGTTTGAGGGTCTGAGCGTGGCTGCGGGCGCTGGCGGCGAGTGCATCGGTCCTGAGGCGACCTGCAGTCAGAGTAAACTAAGAGAGATGGCGACCGCGGCACGGCAGTCCGGAATGCACAAGCCTCCGCGGCAGCAGGGGAATTACCGCTTCCCGCCCGGGCTCCAGC
>JAUTWY010000193.1 GCA_030838305.1 Acidobacteriaceae bacterium | reverse complement strand
AGATCGGCAAGATGGGATTTAAATTACCGGAACGTTCGTCGAGATAGGAACAGCCCGCTCCCCGGTCAGAATGAAAGCCCCAGTCGGCCAGTTCTCAATGAGCGCTATCGCCTTACAGTTCACAGCCGAAGTTGCATGTAGAAATGCTGGCGTGACGGAACCGAAGCGCAGCCTGTATCGCGGTGTGCCGATGATCGATTACTCATCTCCAGAACAAGATTTCGGGAGGCCTCGGCGAACCGCCGCTAACTTCGACTCCGTTCCCTAACTCCGGCTGATTCATGTTTTCTCGTGACATGCTTTGTCCTTCGAGAACTGGCACATTTTCTTTGTTCAGTTTTGGGGTGCACTTCACCCGCCTGACCCGGCATTCCTGCACAAACCCCCGGCAAAAAGAAAAATCAGGGTTGAACTCAACGTTCAACCCTGATCTCTCGAAATGCCGGCGTATTAGTAGCGGAACACCACTCCGGTCGCAATTCGCATGTTGTTCTTGTCGGTGACTCCATTCGAGTGCAATGTAAGCCAATCGAACTGAGCTCCACGAATCGCGAAATGCTGGCCCGCGTTGATGTCTAACCCTCCACCGAACATCATGGCAAACCCGTTGGACGAACCGGAGATGCCGCTGAAGCTGGCGCTGGCGCGGTTGCCGCCAGCCAGGAAGTGCGCGAACGGGGTGAACGTCCGGCTCTGACGCAACGAAACCACAGGGCCGAAGGTGTACGTGTAGTTGTGGATGCTGACGCCGCTCTGCGAACCGTAGCCGCCGCTGAAATCTGCCGCGATGCCGAACCAACGGTTAATATTTCCAGTGACCGCGGTGTCCCAACCGGGCGCATTCAAACCGCCATCGTAACGGCTGTATTGAAAGCCCCCGAAGAATTCCGCCTTCGGCGCGACACCTGTCTCCTGCGCGAACGCCGCTAACGAAAACGTGCCAACCAAGAAAGCAAACACGAGTAATTTGCGCATTGTGAACTGCTCCTCCAGAAATGAATTGCACTCCTCCGAATCGACGGCGAGCAGTCGGCTCGGACCAGGCATACGTTCGCCTGTTCGAGATCAGTGCTGTGCATAGTGGACTTCATCCAGAGGTGACCCACAAGTAACTGAAGACAAGGAAGGATGCTTCGACTTTGGTAACGGCCCGAAGCCTTAGTGCCTAAAAACTGAAGGGCTTAGCGTTGCTTAGGAGCACGGTGTGATTTAACATGGGCTCCTGCCACTCTGTCGGATGCCTGCGCAGTACCGGCCCGCCGTTTTCGCCGCCTTCGCCATGGCCAGCGTGATCCCGACGAAGCACTACCTCGTCCGCCAGGAGTCGGCCTTTTATCTCCTGGAACTCGCTCGTGTCGGTGACATACGTATCCCGGCAGGGCAGCACGCCCGAAATCTCCGATTGCAATTTCACAATGCGCTCTTGCATGGGCGGATAGAAAGCGTACGACTTCGCGATCTGATGAAGAGGGCGACCAAAGGGGCCCTCATGCTTTCCCGCCGCCATCTGCTTGTTATGCAGTCGTTCCAATGCATCGATAAACGCTTGCGGATCGTAGCCCGCCGCATACTGATATTCCATTCCCAGCAGATCCGCTTCAAGTTCTGCATCGCGGGCGAATTTTCTCAACGCCAGCGGCCCGATCTGTCTGACTCCGATCGCGCCGGGTCCAGCCATGTAGATGACCGGAAACGAAATCACATTCCAGGCTGTTCTCCGCGTCGCATAGCGAGTCCCGTGCCGCGCGGCAACGTGCGCGACTTCATGCGCGATCAGGCCCGCTAGTTCAGCTTCGCTGTCCAACTCGCTCAGCACTCCCTTATCGACATAAAGAAAACCGCCCGGCAATGCAAAAGTGTTGAGTTGGGTCGAATCGACCACCTTGATGGTGAATGCGACCTGGGCGTCGGAGTTGCCGATAATTCTCTGGGCCACGCCGCTCACGTATTTGACGATATCGGGGTCCGTGACAAACTTCGTTTGCCGGTCAATGGTCTCGGCCATCTCCTGGCCGAGCGCTCGCTCCTTCTCCAGAGAGTAGAGGTTCACACCTTTTCCAATGTTCCGCTGACCGATCCGGTTCACGTCGTACTTTTCGGAATTCGATGGTTTCGCTTCGGTTCCCGGTTCGAGTTGCACGATGGAATGCTCGGAATCTGCAGTGTCCGCCGCGGGACTAGCTGGGCAAGATGAGCTTCCCTCGGACGCGCTCAGATACAGCCCAGTGAACAGAAAGGCCGTCCAGAATGCAAACCGCGCATAGCGCTGCCGACCAGTTGATCTGAAATCTTTTGCACTTTTGGGCAAAGCTGGAGACACCGCGAGAAATGCAACTGAAACGGTGTCGACCGCGTTTTGACCTGGCCCACAACCACCCTTGCCTCTAGCTCGTTGGAAACATGGGCGGTTTACGGTCGGAAGCGCCACGGATTCACCCTGCCGCAAGGCTCGATGTTTCGACCAACATACCGACGCCTCGCGGCTCCTGCCACGTGAAGGAGCAAACATAGGCCCAAAGGACGCCGGTGTGGCGCGGGCGCCCCCGCTCGCGTCTTGGCAAGGACTCCGAGGTCCGAGCCAGTCCAGAACTCATTCACTCTCTTCCGGACTACGTTAGTGGGTCGCTATCAATTGCTCAAATGGTGAAAAATCCCCATAGCAGTGCGCCGGGATGAACCGGCATGAAGCAGAAGATGAAAGAGCCTGTGCAGCGATGCTAGCTGACTTTCCAGTGGGTGAAAGTCCCATCGGTGGAAGCGCTCAGGTGCCACCGTAGTTATACCCGACGACGAGAAGGGCGACCGACTCGCCGGAAGCTCGGGAGTAAAAGTCCCCGTTGGCTGGGGGAAATTCCTGGTCAGATCCGTACAGGGGGGCAAGCAACTCGACAGGCCGTAGCGAAGCAGCGAACCAGTGTAGCCGCGAAACCATCCCCCATCGGAAACGGATGATGGGAATTTCGGGAGTGCCGAGCCTCTAGGCTCTCGGCGAAGGCCAATGTCATCGGTGAAGGAATTGAGCGAGTGCAACTGATGAACTCCCCGCGGTCATAGAGGGCGGCATGTGGAGAAGGAAGGTTCAGTGAAAGCACGGAACCACTCAAGGGTCGCCTAGGCGGAAACGCACAGCGAGGGCATCAGGTATAAGCCGCAGGGCGGCGAAATCAGGATGTGCCCATGAGTGGGGCGGATGGGGCCGATTAAGCGTTGATGGACCGGAACAGAATAACCCGGACCGGAGCGAGGGCCCCTGGGGTAGAGCGGCTGGGTCCGCTCGCACGGAGGTGCCGACTCGCGCATCGTCCCTGACACAGAGCAGGGAGTACACGGTGAAGGCAGTGGGCACGAAGGACGAAGGCAAACCGACGATTGGGCAGTCCTCGTCTGATATACCGGCCTTGAAGCCGTACTGGGGAAAACCCGCTGTACGGAAGCGTGTCCAGGAAAGGCTGGGGTGTTCAGTGGGAGACAGACCCACCGAGGCAAAAGTCAGGAGCCTCGTAGCTTGGATAGCGAAGAGGAGGGAAACCGAATTTCCGAAACCTATCGACAAAGCCATCTTTCAGGATGGTGAGCAAGTCATCGGGCCGTAACGAAAGTAAACGTAGATTTGGCCTCGAGAAGCGGTAGCCCCAGGGGTCGAGCTCGCTTCCGTAGAGCGAAGACAGCAGGGACCGTCGCAGGCTGACTGACGCGGCGATTCACTCTGGCGGGGTTAAAGCGACAGCACGATGACAAGGACACTCTAAGCAACTGGAGAGACCCTCCTCGTCCCGACGTGAAAGCGGCGGAGCAGGGAAGCCATATAACCGGCGACACCGGGAAAGTGGTGGAAGGCGAGAGGGAGTTGGAGGGGTCCATAAGAGCGACGAAGCGGAGCAACGTCCGTGGAGCAAAGGGACCCTGCTGTTTGCAATGGCTCGAACAAAACGGGAGGCAAGGGTGAATGATAAAAACACCTAGCAGTTTGCAGGATCTGAGTAAGAGCCTATACGACAAGGCGAAGGCCGAACCGAACTGGCGTTTCTGGGGACTGTACGTCCATGTCTGTAAAAAGGAAACTCTGCAGGAAGCCTACCAGATGGCGAAGAAGAACAATGGGGCCCCGGGAATCGACGGGGTCACCTTCGACGCGATCGAAGAGAGCGGAGCGGAGAGATTTCTCAAGCAGATACAGGACGAACTAGTCCAGCAAACGTATCGGCCCATGGCGGTACGGAAGAAAGAGATACCGAAGGACGGCGGTACCAAGGTCCGAGTCCTGTCGATCCCTTCCATCCGTGATCGCGTGGTCCAGGGGGCACTCAAGCTCATTCTGGAACCGATCTTCGAAGCTGACTTCCAACCGGGATCGTATGGATACCGACCGAAGCGAACACCCCATGAAGCGATTCACCGAGTCGCGCAGGCGATCGTCGAGGAGAAAACCAAAATCATCGATCTTGATTTACGCGCCTACTTCGACAACGTGCAGCATTCCCTGCTGCTCGAGAAAGCGGCGAAGCGGGTGCGGGATGATGAGGTGATGAGGCTTCTCAAGATGATCCTCAAAGCGACCGGGAAGAAAGGGGTTCCACAAGGGGGTGTGATCTCACCCGTGCTCAGCAACCTCTACCTGAACGAAGTAGACAAGATGCTGGAAAAGGCGAAGGAGACCACGCGCTACAAACAGTACACCGCCATCCAATATGCACGATTTGCGGATGATCTGGTGATACTGGTGGATTCCCACCCGCGGCATGACTGGCTCGAAAAGGCGGTCACCAAGCGATTGCGGGAAGAGTTAGGAAAACTACGAGTCCAAATCAACGAAGAGAAGAGTCGGACTGTAGACCTCAGGAAGGGAGAAAGTTTTGGCTTTCTCGGATTTGAGTTGCGGCGGGTCCGAAGTCTGAAGGGACGGTGGCGACCCCACTATACGCCCAAGCTGAAGAAGCGCACGGCGTTACTGGCAAAACTCAGAGACATCTTCCGGCGGTATACGAGCCAACCTGTAGACCGGGTGATCAAGATCATTAACCCGATTCTCCGGGGCTGGGTGAACTACTATGCCGTGGGGCACTCAGCACGATGCTTCGCGTTTATCAAAGACTGGGTAGAAAAGAAGATCCGGCGCCATAGGATGCGGGCACGGAAACGCAAGGGCTTCGGCTGGAAGCGATGGAGTAGGCAGTGGCTGCACCGCGTGCTCGGGCTGTTCGACGGCTATCGCACGCGCTACTACCACGGAGCACTGCCGAAAGTTGCCCCAGCGCGATAGGTCTCATAACCCTTGACATGAAGCAAGCAGGAGAGCGTAGTGCGGGAAATCCGCACGCTACGTTCGATGAGGCGGGGAATGGAAACCAGCTCACGGTGCGGCTAATGAGGCACTCTCAGAGGAAACGGAGAGAAACAGCTAGGCACACCTACGGAGAATGGCGCCATTCCTCGACCCTACTTTTAGGG
>JAUTWY010000176.1 GCA_030838305.1 Acidobacteriaceae bacterium | reverse complement strand
ACATTCTCGGGCTTGGTCCGATACTCGCCTTCGGCCTCGATGTAAACCTGCCACTGGCGGCCGAACCGGTTGAAATAGTTCACAAAGAGCCCACCCATGAAAGCCTGGATGGTCTTGTAGACATCATTGATAGGCACGCCTTGTTTGAGAACCTTTTCCTCGTCGACGTCGACGAACTGCTGGGGCACGCTCGGAAGAAAGGTTGTGCTCAAACTGGCAATCTCGGGGCGTTTGCGCGCGGCCGTGACGAAAGTATTCAGGTTGGACGCCAGGAACGCGATGTCCTTGCCGGCGCGGTCTTCCAGAACGAACGTAAATCCGCCGGAGGTGCCGACTCCGGGAATCGCCGGTGGCGAGAAATCGAAGGCGATTCCTTCGGGAATCTTGCTTAGTTCCTGGTTTAGGCGCGCCTTGATAACTTGAAACTGTTGGTCACCGGACGTGCGGTCCTTCCACTCCTTTAAGGTCACGAAGAAGAAAGCGTTGTAACTGGTGCGCACCAAGCTCAGCAAGCTGAAGCCGATGACGCTGGTGACGTGTTGGACGCCGGGCGTCTTCCCGAGGATTGCCTCGATCTTGTGCGCCACCTCGTCGGTGCGTTGCAGCGATGCTGCATTGGGAAGCTGCAGGTTGAGGTAGAAATAGCCCTGATCCTCATCGGGCAGGAAACTCGATGGCACCTTGCTGCTGAAGAATGCGCCCGCTGCCCCGAAGACTACCAGCATCGCCAGCGCTATGGCGCTCTTGCGAATGAGCGCGCCGGACCACCGGATGTAAGTATCGGTGGCGCGGCCAAAGGCCCTGTTGAACCAATCGAAAAACCTTCTCAGGAGCCCACGGCTCTCCACCTTCGGCTTCAGCAGCAGCGCCGCCAACGCCGGGCTGAGGGAAAGAGCATTGAACGCCGAGAGGATCACGGAAATTGCAATCGTCACGGCGAATTGCTGGTAGAGCCGTCCGGTGATACCTGGAATGAATGCGGTTGGCACGAAGACCGCGGATAGAACCAGGGCAATGCCGATGACGGGCCCGGAGATCTCTTCCATAGCCTTAAACGCAGCAGCTTTGGGAGCAAGACCTTCCTCAATATGACGCTCCACCGCCTCGACGACGACAATGGCATCGTCCACAACCAGGCCGATCGCCAGAACCAGTCCAAAAAGAGAAAGTGTATTGATGGAAAAACCAAAGAGGGGGAAGAATACGAACGTTCCGACCAGTGAAACGGGGACCGCCAGCAGTGGAATCAGCGTGGCGCGCCAACCCTGCAGAAAGATGTAGACCACCACGATCACCAACAAGATCGCGATCACCAGGGTTTGGATGATTTCCCGCATACCCTCCGCGACAGCGCGCGTCGTGTCGAGCGCCACGGCGTAATCCATGCCCTCCGGGAAACGCTTCTTCGCCTCGGCCATCAGTTTGTTCACGCCCTCGGCGGCTTGGACGGCGTTGGAGCCTGGCAACTGGTACACCGCGATTACGGCGCTTGGTTTGCCGTTGAAACGGCCGATATTTGCGTAATCCTGGGACCCCAACTCAACGCGTGCCACGTCCTTCACTCGTACGATCCCGCCGTCCGGTGTTTCGCGAACAACGATCTGCCCGAACTCCTCCGGCGAACTGCGGCGTCCGCGCGCGCGTACCGAGTACGTAAATTCCTGACCCTTGGGAGCGGGTTCGCTACCTACCTGCCCAGCGGGATTCACGGTGTTCTGGGTCTGAATGGCGCTGACGATCTCGGGCACCGTGATGCCCAGCTTGGCCAATTGATCGGGCTTGACCCAGAGCCGCATCGCATATTGACCCGCGCCAAAAACCTGCACGCTGCCGATGCCGGGCACTCGCGTGAGTTGGTCGTTGAGGTTGATGTAAGAGTAGTTAGCCAGAAACTTTGCATCAAATGTGGCGTTGGGTGAATTCAGGCTCAACAGCATCAGCGGCGCGGTCAGCGTCTTTTGCACCGTGACCCCGAAGGCATTGACTTCTGCCGGAAGCTGAGATGAGGCGAGCGTCTCACGGCTCTGGGCCAGGATCAGATCGATGTTGGGATCGGTCTTCACGTCGAAATCCACAATCATTCTCATCTCGCCCTTGGCGGTGGCGTTCAACGAGTACATGTAGTTCATGTTGTCCACGCCGCTCATTTGCTGTTCGATAGGGGTAGCAACCGATTGTTCGATAGTTTGAGCGTCCGCGCCGGTGTAGACCGTCTGTATCTGTATTTCCGGCGGAGCGATTTGAGGAAAGAGTGCGATGGGTAGTCCGGCGATTGAGACCGCGCCGACGATAACCAGAAGAATGGAGATGACCATCGCGACGATGGGCCGGTTGATGAAAAACTTGGACATGAGAGTTACTTTCCCGCTGTTTCCGCCGGGGCCGTATATGGTTTCGGTTTCACCGGCATGCCGGGACGGACTTTCTGTACGCCCTCCGCCACCACGCGTTCGCCGGGTTTCAATCCTTCGTCAATAATCCATTGCGTGCCCACACGGTCACTGGGTTTCACGTTCCGGATTCCGATCTTGTTTTCGCTGTCTACCACTGCTACCTGATAGTTCCCCTGCATCTCGGTAACAGCACGCTGTGGGATGAGCAGCGCGCCCTGCTTGGTTCTGGTAGACGTGCGAATCCGGCCATACTGTCCGGGGCGCAGAAGGCTTGCAGGATTGGGGAAGAGACCCGCTACGCGAATCGCACCAGTGCCTTGGTTGACCTGGCGATCTGCGAAGTAGAAGCTCCCATTCTGCGGATAGACGGTCCCATCCGACAAAATGAGCTCCAGCCGCAACTGCTTCCTCTCCGCGTCCAGCGTGGCTGGAGTGGAGTAGCGCCGATGAAAGTCAAGGTATTCTTGTTCGCTAACCGTGAAATAGACCTTGATGGGATCCAAGGTTGAAACCGTGGTGACCGGTCCGCTGGTTGGGTTAACCAGAGCGCCCACTTGTTGCTGCGCCTGTCCGGCGATGCCATCGATGGGGGACGTGAGTAGAGTGAAGCCGAGGTTCAATTGCGCCGTTGACAACGCGGCCTTCGCTGCCTGCACGGCTGCATTGGCGGCCTGAATCTGAGCATGCGCGGTAGCCACTTGAGCCTTGGCCGACTGCACCTGCGCTTTCGAGGCCAAGTTGTTCTGCGTGGCATTATCCATATCCTGTTGGGTAATGGCTTGCTGTTTCATGAGCGGCACATACCGGTCCACATCCAGTTGGGTTCGCACCTGATTTGCTTCGGCGACGGAGACTTGCGCCTCAGCTTGGGCAAGCTGCGCTTGTGCCTGCGCTACTTGTCCGGTGGCTTGCGCGAGTTGCCCTCTCGATTGTTCGACTACTGCCTCAAGAGGTCGCGGGTCGATCTCGAAGAGAACCTGGCCCTTCTTGACGAACGAACCTTCGACGTAGTTCTGCTTCAGCAGGTAGCCGGAGACTTGTGCTTTGATGTCGGCATTCACCATGCCGTCCAGCGTGCCGATCCATTCGCTATAAATGGGAACGTCCTTCTGAACGACTGAAATTACTTCAACTTCCGGCGGTCCAGCGGCCGCCGCGGCATTACTGCTTTTTGAACATCCAGCGGAAGCAATCAGTGTCGCGGCGATCACGACAACAGTTGCCCATTTAACAACCATGAGTCTCAAATTGGCCTCCCCTGTGTACGCGACAGCACTCTGGATGTGATGCTTGTGCCCGACGTTTTGACTCAACTGTGAGCCGTACGAAACTTTTGTGTAGCCGGCGATTCTGTTCGCGGGAATTTTTTCACCGCGAGAATGCCGAGTACAAGGAAAAGCACGAGAACGATGAGCTGCGCAATCTGGAATGGAGGCTCGGACTGCGTCGGAGCTAACGCCTTGAGCGCTGGGACTTTCATGAAAAGCTGGGCGACTAAGACGAAGACATTCAGATACAGAGCGATCACGGCAGTGATGACGTAAGTCTTTCGCCAGCGCGAGTGCGCGCGAGTCGCGATCGCCAGAACGATCAGTGACACAAGGCCGACTAAGTGCGAGGGCAAAAGGCGATGAAACGGGAAAAGGAAGCCGGTGGCGCTGGTGGCTACTGTGGTCCAAAGGAAGAGCTTGGTCCAGCCCTC
>JAUTWY010000169.1 GCA_030838305.1 Acidobacteriaceae bacterium | reverse complement strand
GCTACGCGCTCCCAACGCCCTCGTGGCGCTCCCTTATCTGCTGAAGTGGAACACCGTACTACTGGGGTGCCTGCTCTTTTGGTTCCGGTTCACGCTCTGCACGACCATTATCCTGGTTCCACAGTCGCTGGCCATCCGCGGTTTCGAAGCCGACCAGATTGGGCCCGCGATTCTCTGGAGCGCTCTTCCCCTTATCCCCATCGCGTTTATCGCTGCGCTTTTGCTGTTACGCAAGCATGACCCAAGGTTGCTCTTTGCCACCGGCCTTGCTTGTACCGCATTCGCAGCCTGGTTGAATTCTCAGTACAGCAGCGCGTGGGCGGCCGAGAACTTCTACCGTACTGAATTGCTTACCGGCGTCGGGCAGGCGTTTGCCTTCATCGGACTTGTCGGCTGCATCGTGCTGCAGGCGATTTTCGCGGGCGTTTTGGCCAAACCGGAGTGGGTCCTGAGCTTATCGGCATTCTTTCACGTCATTCGTCTGTTCGGTGGCACCGCAGGCGCTATTTACATGGGCCATTTCATAGCTCAGAGGGAGAAGCTTCACTCGAACCTATTGGGACTTCATGTCAGCAGCGGGAACTGGATTACCGATCAGAACATTCATGCCATGGCAGCGGGTGTCTATGCCAAGTCGTCCGGCATGGCTGCCGCGGGAGCGCGCGCCATCGATCTGATTGCGGCCCGACTTCGTTTACAGGCTTACAGCTTGAGCCTTCTCGACGGTTTTCTACTGATCGCCTGGAGCTGCGCATTCGCTTTGATCTTTGTCGCTTTGCTGCGCAAGTCGCCTTTGAACTACGGCGAACTCAGCAATATGCAGCAGATTCCCGCCGCCCATAAGGAGTCGAATCAATGAAACGCAATGCGGCACTATTCCTTCTAGTAGCGATGGCCTCGTCCGCCTGCACTGCGACGGCCGAGGAAACAGGTAAGACCTCGCCTCCGCGCCAGATTACACTGCGGGAAGCTGTTCAGTTGGCGCTCCGGCACAACCACGATATTCGCATTGCCGGCTACACGGTTGAGGAGAAACAACAAGCGAAGCGAATCGCGAAGAGTTCGTATTTTCCATCGATACGGAATGACAGCACCTTCATGCATGTGACCGACACACAGTTGATTCAGATCAAGTCGGGTAGTCTCGGCATCGCCGGGGGAACGGCGATTCCTCCTGCAGACGCGATCATCAGCCAGGGCGGCAAGAACTTTACGACCAGTGGAACCCAGATCACCCAGCCCTTGACCACGCTGCTAAAGAATAAGCAGGCCAACGCTCTGGCCCAAGCCGAGGTAAGAGTCTCACGTGAGAAGGCTCGGCTTACCGAAAACGACGTGGCGCTCGCGGTCCATCAGGTCTACTACAGCATTCTGATCGATCAGGCGCACCGAAGCGCCACCGAGGCGCGCATAAAAGCTTCTGAGGACCTTCAGAGCGAGCGCGTACAGCAGGTGAAGTTCGGCAGCACGCTAGAGCAGGAGTTGATCGACAGCCGTGCACAACTGTTGCAAGCCAAGCAGGAGCTGCTGACCACGGACCTTCAATTGTCCGACCTCAAGCTGAAGCTCAACGACTTGACAGGCCTGCCACTAACCACCAGCTTGGATCTGGATCCTGCTGTTCCTGAATTTCCGCAGACTTCCCCGCGTGAGGAATGTGTTAGCGCTGCCATGGCCTCACATCCAGAACTCCTTGCGGCTCGTGCTGAAGTGGAGAAAGCGCAGGCTGCAACACGTTTGGCGAAGACAGATATGTGGGTCCCTGATGTTGAGGCCTTTGCCCGCTACAGCTACCAGGAAAATGTCCCGTTCCTGGCCCGTAACTTCGGCACCTTTGGTGTTCACTTCGGCTACGACGTGTTCGACTCGGGTCGCAAGAAGGCCGTAGTTCACGAACGTCAGGCGCAGTTGTCCCAAGCGAAGGAGAACCTCGCCAAGCTGACCGATGAGGTCGAGGTCTCGGTCCTAACAGCGTACAACAAGCTGGAAAGGACGCAGCAGATGTTGAAGGTGTCAGAAGAAGTTTTGGCCCTGCGTACGGAGTCGAATCGTGTGCGTCAACAGGAACTCATACGAGGAGCGGCGCTGAACTCGCAGGCGGATACCGCAACAGCTCAGGAATACGATGCTAAGGCACTCCTCCTTCAGTCACAGCTCGACTACATCGAGGCCCATGACGAGGTTATCCATGCGTTAGGCGGCACAGTCCAATGAATTCCAAGGTGTCTGAGAGACCTGAGAAAAGGAATCACCGCCTCCGGGCTGGACAGGACAACCTCGTTCGGGTGGCCTCCACTCGCCTGCCTACCATGTTCGGCGTGTTCGACCTGATCGGCTTTGAGCGCGCGAACGTGGACACAGGAAAGACTGAGAGTGCCCTCCTCCTGATGCTCGGCGATCCGACAAATCAAGCGCCGTTGCTACGCATTCATTCTCAGTGCTTGACTGGAGAAGTGCTCGGATCGCTGCGCTGTGATTGCCGAGGGCAGTTGGAACTCGCAATGTCGGCCATTGCAGACGAGGGATCGGGACTGGTGATCTACGAGTATCAGGAGGGCCGTGGCATCGGGCTTATGGCAAAACTGAGAGCCTATGCCTTGCAGGACCAAGGTCTCGACACGATCGAAGCGAACGAAGCTCTGGGCTTTGACGCCGACTGCCGCGATTTCAGCTTGGCCGTGGCTATTCTGCACGAAATTGGGATTGACCGTGTCCGCCTGATGTCAAACAACCCAAAAAAACATGAAGCGCTGACTAAGGGTGGAATCGAAATCGTCGAACAAATTGCTTGCGAAGCACCGCCAAGCCCGTATGCATTGCCGTATTTGCAGACCAAGAAGAAAAAGATGGGGCATTGGCTGACGGTTGCATGAACGAACAGCAGGTCTAGTCGTGCCCCAGGCCACTAGACAATCAAAGGAGGAAGCATCGAAATGACTCGTAATTCCCACGCAGGAGGACGACGATGACCGACATTATCGCGGAACGCTCGGGAAACATCCTGAGCATCCAACTGAATCGCCCAGACAAGAAGAACGCAATGACTTCGAGCATGTATATCTCGATGGCGGAGTTCCTTGAGGACGCAGCGAAAGACGATCAGGTACATGTTGCGCTTTGGCATGCCGCGGGAGATTCGTTTAGTGCGGGCAACGATCTCGAGGACTTCATGAAGAACCCGCCAGCAGCAGGGGAAAGTCCGCAGTCGCGGTTGATGCACGCCCTGATCAACTTCGAGAAGCCGCTGGTTGCCGCCGTACAAGGCGTAGCGATCGGAGGCGGAACGACCATGCTGGCTCATTGCGACTTTGTGTACGCGGGGGAGAGCGCCAAGTTCCAACTGCCTTTCGTGAACTTGGCGCTGGTGCCGGAATTTGGAAGCAGCTGCTTGCTTCCGCAGCGTTTCGGATACCTGCGCGCCGCCGAGCTGATCCTGCTCGGACAGTCGTTCGGCGCCTCGCGAGCGGCCGAGCTTGGACTGGTCACAAGCGTTGTCCCTGATCAGAAACTACTATCCACGGCAACGGAAACCGCACAGACCCTGGCTAAGAAGCCCGCCGGCGCAGTGCAGGCATGCAAACGGCTCATGAAGAGTGCATTTCGTGAACAACTGGAGCAAGCCGTGAAATTCGAGAACCAGGTATTCGCCGAACGAGTAAGGTCCGACGAGGCGAAGGAAGCATTCACAGCGTTTTTCGCCAAGCGCAAGCCAGAGTACCATCCGCAGTGAATGCTCCGATTGAATTGCTTCTGCAGTTTCAAGGATCGCATGAGATCGCACGCCTGAGCGGCGGAAGCGCTCATGGGACTCTACAATGGAACGGCAGTGACGCTTTCAAGTCTGAGCATTGTCTTATGCCGCACCGCGCGCGTCTGTTCCCTCTTGATCGACAGGCCGCGAGATGCCCAACCTTCTCATCTTGGCAAGCAGGGTGGTTCGTTTCAGTCCCAGTTTCGCCGCTGCACCGCGCGGTCCACCGACGATCCAGCCGCCCTGCTCCAGTGTTTCCATGATCAGAGCGCGGTCGGAGTCTTCCCAGTTCATCGACAATGGTGAAGGCTGGGCGTTCGAACTGAGAATCATGGGTCTCGTTTGCCTCTTCTGCAGAGGGTTCGGGAGCACGCCTTCGCGGGAAAGGACAACGGCGCGTTCCACTAAGTTCTGCAACTCGCGAATGTTGCCAGGCCAGGAATACCACTGGAAGGCAGCCATGGTTTCCGGAGGAACGCTGTCGACTTGCTTCCCCATGCGGCGGCTAAACATCTTCACGAAATGCGTGACAAGAGCAGGAATGTCCTCCCGGCGCTCTCGCAGCGCCGGTAGCAAGATGGGGAAGACGTTCAGACGATAATACAGGTCACTGCGAAATTGCCCGCGAGCGACCATCTTCACCAGATCTCGATTGGTTGCCGCCACAAGCCTGACATCCACTTTGTGCGTACGGCCGCTCCCTAAACGCTCGAATTCCTGCTCCTGCAACACACGCAGCAACTTCGGCTGCAGGGCAGGAGGGATGTCGCCGACTTCGTCCAAGAACAAGGTCCCCTTGTCGGCCATTTCGAAGCGCCCGATCTTCTGCGCAATCGCGCCAGTGAAGGCACCCTTCTCATGACCGAACAATTCGCTTTCCAGAAGATCCAGCGGAATCGCCGCGCAATTCAGCTTGATAAAAGCGCGTCCGTAGCGCTGACTTGCAGTGTGAATGGCATGTGCGATGAGCTCTTTTCCTGTACCGGTTTCCCCCTCGATGATGACAGTCGAGTCTGTGGGAGCAACCTGCTCCACTTGCTCGAGAACAGATTCGAGGGCAGCGCTATTGCCGATGATCCGCTCGAATCGGCGTTCGGCTTGGTCCTCCATAGGGTATGCAACTGTTGCATAATCTGCCATAAGATACTCCTTTCCAGGCACCGCATACGATTGCTATAACCTGTTTGCTCACATATCGAGTGCAGCTCGGACCGTTTTGAGCAACAATTGATGATCGAACGGTTTCTCAAGGAACTCGACCGCGCCCTCTCTCATCGCTTGGATCCGCAACTTGGCATCTCCGTAAGCAGTAATGAAGATGATCGGGATAGTGCATTCCTCTTCTTTCAGCTTGGCCTGCAACTGCAGACCCGATATCTTCGGCATAAGGACGTCAGTTATCAGGCACCCGGCTTGACGGTGCAAGCCGGATGCGAGGAAATCTTCCGCGGATCCAAAGCACCGTGCGACCAGCCCAGCCGCTTCCATCAGGTCGCGCAGTGAATCTTGCATGGCGTCGTCGTCATCAATGATCGCAATCAACTTGGACGTTCGCGTACCGCCAGGGCGTTGTTCATTAGGACTATCCACGGTTCCCACCTTCGTTGTCCCCACAGTGAAGCGATGATCGCAAAGATGGGATTAGGTGTCTTGGATGAAGGGGCCGTGATCGGTACGTTCTTGCTGAATTGTTAGTTTCCAACTTGGGCGGGGCGATGAGGAAGGATATCGTGCCCAGTCCTGAATCGATGGCGAGCTAGGCTAGGAGAAACACCGATCATTGTCCGGAAGTGTCGGGCAAGGTGACTTTGGTCCGTGAAACCCGCATCGATCGCAATCTCCGAAAGTGGAAGGTCGCTGTTTCGTAGCAGCTGCTGTGCATGCTCGACTCGTCGTTGGACTATATAGTTATGCGGCGGTATCCCGAGCGTTTGGCGGAACGCGCGGGCAAAATGATGAACCGACAATTGCGCAATTTCGGCGAGCACTTCCAGAGCGATATTTTCCTGCAGATGCGAGTCTATGTATTCGCATATGCGATTGGCGCGTGCGGGTGCCAGGCCCCCGCGATTTGTGGGCGAATCCACTGAGAGTGGCAGGTGTGCGAGCATGCCGAATCGCGGTCGTGAGTGAAGTAGGGCATCCATGGGAGAACACAAGCTACCCAACCCACAAGCTGGGGGAGTGATTAAGGCATTCCATGGCTCATCAGTTCCTGTCCGAAGCGGACGAGCCGCCACATCTTGCAACCGCTTGCAACGAAAGATCGAGGAGTCATACTCGAAGATCGTCGCCAGAGCCATGCCCCGGTTCAGCACTTCGTCATTGAGACTGAAGAGCCGGCGAGCGATCCGGTCTGCGCCCAGAATTCGTTGATCATTGTCCACCGCGAGCAGAACCGCGACATCACTACTCCCGCAGGGAGCGGCTGCAATATTCCACGCATGTCGGAAATACTCGCGGAATATACGCTCCTCAATGCCCCGGGCAGATACGGTTGTTGCAGCCATGGCCAAAGAGAGGGACTGCTCAGTGGTCGTCGGGTTCATCGACGAGGTATCGAGCACCGCAGCCAATCGACCAAGGGGGTCGAAAATCGGCGCGCCTGCACAGCTTATGTCGATATGGCGCGTGCGAAAATGCTGATCTCGATGTACCATCGTGGCTCGTTGATCAGTGATGCAGGTCCCGATTCCGTTGGTACCTTCGATTTGCTCTGAGAGGACTGCACCCAGCCAGATCCCCCGATCTTCATAAACATCCGCCATTGACTCATCCCCGCGGTGGTGGATGGCAACCCCGTCGCTGTTGCATAACAGAACCACGTACTGTTGTGGTCCGACGATGGCATATAGACGATCGAGTTCCTCCTGGGCGTGCAAAATGAGATTGCGCAAGGGCTCCCGGGACTCTTTTATTTCCTTCGCCGTGATGATGTGCGGTGCGCCCTGAATCTCCGGATCGAGGTGATGTGCGGTTAGACAACGCCGCCAGGAGGTAGCCATTTCCTCGATTCCAGGAACCAGCGTGCCTTTGCCGACTACAAGGTCGATGCAATCGAGGTGAGACAGTCCATCAATCGAACGTGGCGTTCGGTTTTTGCTTGCGGCAGCCAACCCAGTCTCCCCAGGCGCCGATTAGTCAACCTTGGCTATGCCACTGGCTTCGTGAATGACCTCAAGATAACCAAGAGGGAAAGACACTTCCAAAGCGCCTTCTGACTCGTGAACCATCCTGCGAATCTTACTCCGATGTGGGACGAGTTGCCACTGAAGTCGGATTCACCAACGTTCTTGGGGTCAAGAGCACGATCATCAAAAGAGCCATCGGAATGCGCCCAACAATTTCAAAGCTCGTCACCTCGCCGTATGCACTCTGATAGAACACACAGAGTCGAGTCTCGCACTCACAGCTTATTGGACGTGCGCACAAAACGAAACAACACGACACAGCACACGGCGGAGATTGCGGTCGCCAGCCCCAGGGCCGCTGAGATCGAATAATGTATGACAACTGCACCCAACGCCGCCCCCAAAAACATTGCGGCGACCGACGCAACCCTTCTCGCCAATCTCGGGTTGTTGCCGTTCGCGAGCGAAGAGTCCGCGCCGATG
>JAUTWY010000184.1 GCA_030838305.1 Acidobacteriaceae bacterium | reverse complement strand
CGACATCACTCCGGTACAGTCCGCGAACCGGAGCGCTCACCACTTGCGGCACATACACAGCTCTCACCAAGCGCAGGCGAAATTCCTTCTGCATCATCTGCAGAGTCTTGTCCGTTGATCCATCATTGATGACGATGACTTCGAGTTCCGGGTAATCAAGATCAAGCAAGTTTCTTACCGCTGTGCAGATAAATTGCTCTTCGTTATGTGCGGGCACGAGAAGTGTGACCGGAGGCAGCAGAGGAGACTCTTTAATCCAATCGAAGCGAATACTTTCGAGGTGCCGGAGATGTACCGCACTGGTCCTGAGCGCGATTATGAGCATCGCCAGGTATGCAAAGTTGGAGACGAGATAATAGTAGAACAGGGTGTGATTGGCCCAGTCCAGGAAGTGAATCATGATTGAGCCGCCGCCTTAACGAGAATGTTCTCCTCGGGTGGGCGCGGTTCTGTAGACAGCTTCGCTGACTCCAATACCTCAAGCAAACTCTCGTTATTCTTGCTGTTCCTGGTGTTGTTCTTGAGCTCTGCAACAAGACTGGCCTGCAGCCCTGCGTTTTCCAGGGCGGTTAAGAAAGCATGTAAACCGTATTGGTCGTGAATTGCTATCACCTTCTCGAAAATCGGAAGCAACTCCGTTTTGAAATCTACCAGGCCTTCTGCAGCTCGCAGGCGTACCAGGCGATTCGAGTCTGTCAATCCGTGCAGCAAGAAGGGGAGCGCCATCGCATGAGATAGAGCGCCCAAACTTACCATGGCGCGCAGCCGCACGAACCACACGGCATCTTTTGCCAACTCACTCAGAACAGTGATCGCTGTTCCTCGGTCCAGATACGAAAGCCCACGCGCCGCCGCAGCGCGCAACTCGGGCAAATCGTCATCGGCGAACCGTAACAACTCCGCGCCTAGCGAAGGCGTGGCTACTTCCCCCAGCACGCGTCCCAGGACTTCGCGCACTTTCGTATCTGCATGATGTAGATGTGGTAACAATACTTGCGGGCGTTCCGCGCAAGTCTGGATGAGGGCGCTTTGCAGCGGAAGCGCCGGCACTACCAACCCGGCGTCATCCACCCAATTCAGGATTTCCTTCGCAGCCTCCGGACAAGCCATCCGACCCAGCCCACGTAACGCGGCCAGGCGAGTCTCCGAATCACGATCGCGCAATCCTTCGGCGAGAGCCCGAATGCCTTCCGGTGCGCGCGTTCGGGCCAGAGCCACCAGCGCTCTATGTCGACGCCATCCTTGATGGTGTCGCGCCTCCAAGATGCGTTTCTCGACCAAGCCGCTGGCGCGCATGAATTTCAGCAAACGCGCCGATTCTTCCGGGTTTGCGACTTCGTAGGCATCCAGCACCATGGTCTCGATTAGTTGCCGCTGCGATGTTTTTGTGCGCCATGTAGCGTAAGGAATTTCTCCGGAAATCAGCGCGTCCCACTGCCGGCGGATTGCGAGCATTCTCGCGTCGCGATTCGCGAAGTACCACGTTCGGTAAGCCCGGCGAAGCAAGATAAAAGCTAACAACAACACGTCCGCAACCATGACGAAGACAATCGCCTTCAACACAAAGGCCGCTGGACCTAGCTTGCGAAATGTGTCAAAAGCGGATCCCATAAGTAAACCCAAAACTTGATGCTGTCCGGTCGTGAGATCGCCTTTGATAAGCCGCAAAGCCTGTCACGTCTTGTTGTCCTGTAAGTTGGAGACGTAAACCACCCCCGAACGTTTGAGAAGAAAATTCCCCAATCTGATTGACCTGCGCGAAATTCTCCGTCCCGACGGCAAAAAAAACATTTCCTCCCAAACGGCGATCCTCCCATTTGGTGATGGGAAATCCAAGTCGTGTCGTTCCCGAAGGACGCCACTCCGCACCCGTATCTGAAAAATGGCTTCGCGCTGCGGTCAATCCCAAAGACCAGGTCCAGTCGCGAGGGAAGTAGAGCAGCGTAGTTTCATTAATGGTCAAGATTCGAGCAGTGGTATACCAATACCAGTGCTGCGCATACGTGATCTCGACTCCGCGCAAAAAGCTGCTTGCGGGAAGTTTGAATCCCCGGTCATAGTCAAAAAATCCCTCGTCTCGCGGGATGACGCCGTTGTCATGCGCCACCGCTCCTCCGACCGTCAGCGCACCCCACCCGTGTAACTTTCCAGTCAAGCTGGCCACGACTTTTGCTGCATCTAGACCGCCCCAGTGATACCCGTCGATCGCCATGCTCGTCCCCCAGACAGGCGTCCAATGGGAAGTTAGAGCTAGTCCTTCATCGTGATTGGCCGCGGCGAAGTTGAATAAGTCAGTATTTACTCCTACCCGGAGTTCATGCCTGGGTTCACCGTGCGGAGAAACGAGGCCCGCGCGTCCCTCCCCATTCGTCGGATCCAAATCCACGGCCCGGCTAAATTCCACCTTCGCTTCGTTCGGGAAGCCAAGTGCTCGCAGAGTCACAGCGCGCGTCACGTGAATGTCGGCACGGTTCGGGTCGAGTTCCACCGCGCGATCCAGCGCTTTCAATGCTTCCCTGGCTCGGCCTTCGCGCGAATACACGGTTGCTAAACCTATCCAGTTGTCCGGATCGCTCGGAGCGACAACGAGAATCTCCTGGTATTGAATTCCGGCTTCGCTGAATTTTCCAGACCACAGCAGAACTCGTGCTCGCCATGCGCGTACATCCATATCGCTTGGTGCACGAGCCACCTCGCGATCGACGATGTCCATTGCAGCGGACCAATCGTGTGCCTCCGCGTATCTCCGTACGTCTTCCTGCCAGGATAAAGTCACCTGTTGGCCCCATGCGAGGCAACCCCATAGCCAGATTCCTATGACCAATCTAGCGATCATGGGCGTGCTCGCAGCGAGCTACTTACGAGTCCTAGATACATAACTTCCGACGCTAATGGGTCTGTAAATAGTGTGGACCTAAATCCGGAGGGGTGCACTAAACTGGGTGCGATAGCTGTTACATCGGTAACTTATCAATGAGTAATGCAAAGTTGCATCTAATTGCATCTAAAGGCCTCTGTCTGCCGGGCATGCTCACAGGTGAAGAATACGAGGACTCAGTTATGTCTTGTACATTGAGGCCAGGAAGACGAAGATTGGTTATTGCTCGCAGTGTCCCAGACGAACGTTTCAGTGAGGATTATCGACCTCCCAGGCAGGCACACTTTCAGGGCTCGAGTTGAACTTCAGCAGCGGGGTTCGAAATGGTCAGAGAGCGCGGCTCTGATTGAATTGCTCGACAAGGCCGATCGAGAAATGTACGGGGCGAACGCTCATCACACGCCGGGGAGACATAGCGGTTCCGCAGTGACTTATGGATCAGAGATCCCGTCCGCAGTATTTCTTATGCTTATGCGGATGTTGAGGCAGCCGCTCTTGCCCGTGGGATAGAACCGCTTGCAGCGCGGTTGTTAGTTAGAAGTTGCCCGATTGCCTCGCCAGGGACGGGCCTGGAGTACAGATAGCCCTGGGCTAGTTCGCAGCCAATCTCGTTGAGCATGTCCGCCTGCACCTGCGTTTCGACACCTTCCGCCACGACCTTCAGGCGGAGACCGTGTGCGAGCATCACAATAATGCGAACAATTTCCCGGGTTTCGCTATCCGTGTCCATGCCGGAGATGAAGGAACGGTCGATTTTAAGCGTGTCCACGGGAAAACGCTGCAGGCGACTGAGTGAGGAGTAGCCGGTGCCGAAGTCGTCGATGTCCAGAAGAACGCCGAGCGCCTTTAGCTCGGACAGCACTACCGCAGATCTGTCGGCATCGCCCATGGCGATTGTTTCAGTAATTTCCAAGTTGAGACAGCAAGGATTCAATCCAGTCTCGTGCAGGGTCTTGCCAATCTGAGCCGCGAGATCGGGCTGCGCGAACTCTTTGGACGTGATGTTTACATTCACGCTGAGAGGAGGATCAGAAGGAAAAAGCGCTTGCCAGGATCGGAGTTGCCGGCAGGCATCATAAAGCAGTTGCCGGTTGATGGGCAAGATGATGCCGCTGTCATCCGCGACAGGGATAAAATCCCCGGGCATGACCAAACCTTCGGGACGCTGCCAGCGACTCAGGGTCTCGAACCCCACAATGTCGCCGTTGCGCAGGGATACGATGGGCTGGTAGTAAACGCGAAACTGGTTCAACTCAAGCCCTTTGCGCAAATCGGTTTCGAGCTGCAAACGCTTGATGGCGCCCGCATGCATCGCAGGATCGAACACCTCACAGCGGGCCTTGCCAGTGCTTTTGGCGCGATACATGGCGATCTCGGAGTCTCGCAGAACCTCCTGTGCTTCTGCTGCGCCGTTGCTGCTGAAAGCAATGCCAATGCTTACGGAGAGCACAATCTCTTGACCATTGAAATCGAAGGGAATCGCTAGTCTTCGCTGAAGGCGCTCAGCGACGCGAATGGCGTCGGAAGGGTCATGTAGTTCCTCGAGGAGTA
>JAUTWY010000114.1 GCA_030838305.1 Acidobacteriaceae bacterium | reverse complement strand
AAGAAATCCTGCCGCTTGGTCGGCCAAGTTTTCGGAACGCGATCTGGATCGTCAGAAGCCGCAGAACCAAGCTGAGGTGTTGCTGACGCGCGCGGTAAACCGGAGCGCGGGTGCTACTGACGAAATCCAGGCGCACGTCGAAAGCTGGCGGGGAAAGCTCACGTGGAATCCGCAACTCAGCCAGCTCACAACTGTGGCTCTTAATTCTAATGATCAGAATGTGCGTGCGTCCGGCATCGAAGTGCAACTCGCGGCTTATGGACTGAGCAAAACGGAATCGACTGTCAACCGTCTGGTGGGGCAGGCCGAGTCCTCCAATCATGCGCAAAAGATTTGGGCTCTGTGGACCCTGGGCCTGCTCGGGAACCGGGGAGTCGAAGCCGAGCGCGTGGTGCAGGTGTTGACGGCGCATATGAAAGTGTCGGGCAAAGATTCTGAAGATGCGCGGAGGTGGGCGGTCGAAGGCCTGGCATTGGTGGGGACAACTTCGACGATCGCGCCACTCCTAGAGAGCATGCACAACGATCCTTCACCTCTGGTGCGCGAACGAGCGGCTTGCAGCCTGGCGGAATCCGGCATGTTGACCCACGAGCAGCGGCTGATGGCCGTGCCGGAACTGATCAATTATTTGGATGACCCGGCGCTGGATGCGCAAACCCGCGCTTGGGCCTTTCAGGCGCTGAACGATATTACGAAACAACATTTGCCGAACGATTCGGCGGCGTGGCGTAAGTGGTATGAGAATTCAGGGGCCGGTGCTCAGTGATTGGTGGTCAGTGATCAGTGCCCGTGGTTAGTGGCCAGTTAAATATGCAACCTCATGAATCGCTGGGAGAGCACGGCTGAAGCCGTTCCCTTCCCGACCCGCCCAGCTACTCTGCCATCTTCGCAACGTGCACATCGAATCCGGTTTTCGGGAGCAGTGACGTCAGGGCGAACGCCTTGAATCCATCACCACTGATCTCGGTGTGGCGGTAGATTCCTGGTTCGCTCTCAATCGTCTCCTTGTGGCCATCCCTATCCGCCAGAAACGCTTCGGCTTGTGACAGGCTCGCTTCGCCGCCTTTGGCGCGGGTCACGACCGCTTCTGACGCGTAGGAGCGCACCAGTTTGGGCCAATATTTTTCCAGCAACTCGGTGCTGGCAAAAACATCGGACCAGATGATGCGCCCGTTCACCGCTACTACGACCCCGACCGCTTTGCGATCGCGCAGTTGCTTGATCAGACTTTGGTAGTTCTGTTCGATCGGCCGGGCAACCTCGTCCACTTTTTCCTTGACGTCTTTGTTTTCCATTACGCGGGCGTAGGAAGTGGTGGGCACTGGGGCAGCTGAGGCGGCTACCTCGACCGTTTCCATTGCCTGTTGCTGCTTTCTCACCTCCGCCCAAACCTGGTTCTGATCTTTATCGCCCATGGCTTTGGCGCGGACCGATGGTTGAGCCATGACCCCGCGGTATACGCCGCCGCCAATTCCCCCGGCGCTGCCGCTTCCATAGGTCGTTCCAGACGTTCCGAAATGATCGCTGGTTGCGACCCATCGTCCCGGCTCGACGCAGAACACGCTCAGATCGACGGGATCACTTTCCGGGGGCACGATGCGATCTTTGCCGATCACACGGTCCTGCTTACCTCCGGTGACAATCTCCCCAGCGAGAAGCAGCAGCGGATGTTTTGAATTGTTGATCAGCACGAGCCGGTTTACTTCGGCGCTATCGTGCTGCATTGCCGGCGTGATGTGCCGCCGCCGCAAAAGTCCACGAACGTTTCCGTACTCAGTCACGACCACGTCTCCTGAGCGCAGCCCTTCGTCTAATGTGAGGAACTCAGCCGTGGCATAGGACTTGGGAGCGGCCACGGGAAACACGGTCAGACTTCCATGCCGGATCGGGTCCAGCACTTTGTAGCTGGAGGCGGAAGGCTGCTCTCCGGCTTGAACCAGCCGCTGGTCCAGACAGACGATTCCGGCCACGGCTACTGCCACTGCCACAAATAATCTCGGACGCATAGTTCTCCTCCGGCATGGCGGCTTCGCTAAGTCTCAGGTACGGGCGGGCTTTGGTTTCTGTTACCGCCGTAACCTTGAGCCTTGCTGCCGCTCATCTCGACTACGCGGGAAGAACGGGAAGAAAGTTACAGCTTGCGGACAAAATTAACGTTGCAGGCGTCTAATGAATTGATAGCATCAGGAACTGGGCCGTTACACACAGCTCTTCCTTCTACTACATGCGCGCCACGAAACCAATCCCCGCCGCAGTGCAATCGGTAGTTGCCGATCTGCAGGCAGAGCTGCATACGACGAGCGGTTGCGAGAGGATTGGACTTACCTGTGAAGGTCTCGGAAGAATTTTATGTGACGTTGCCACGAAATATCTGGACGCCGGAGCGACTCAATCTGAGGTCCGCACGTTTCTGCGAACGCTTCGCGTAGAAGAACTTGCACTCGCCCGCGCCTGCGCGGCAGGCAATAATTCTGCGTGGGAACTTTTTCTTACCCGGTATCGCGAGAAACTCTACCAGTCGGCGCTGCGGATCGCCCGCGAAGATTCCGCGGCGCGCGACCTCGCCGACAGCTTGTATGCCGAGCTCTACGGCACGAACATCCGCGAAGGTGAACGCATTTCGAAACTCTCATCGTTCACCGGGCGGGGATCGCTGGAAGGCTGGCTGCGCACCGTGCTGGCGCAGGAATTCGTGAATCGGTACCGCCGCACCAAGCGCCTGGTCAGCCTGGAAGAAGAAAATGAAGAAGGCGAGCAGTTCGCCGCTCCGGAACCTGAGCAGGTTCCCTCTGCGGATTCGCGGCTGGAATCCGCGACCGACGCGGCCCTGGCCGCGCTGCCTGCCGAAGACAGGTTCGTTTTGGCGGCGTATTATCTCGACGGACGCACGCTGGCCGAGGTCGCACGCATGATGGGGGTGCACGAATCCACCATCAGCCGCAAGGTGGATAAACTGGCAAGAACGTTGCGGAAGAAAATCCTGGTTGGCATGATGCAGCAGGGCATGGCGCGCCATCAGGCGGAAGAAGCCCTGGAAGTGGATGTACGCGATTTGCAAGTGAATATTCGCCGCAGTCTGGCGCAAGAATCGGCAGCGGCACCGTTCTCAGAGAAGAAGCATTGAGATAGGTATCAGGGCGTGCCGGCAGGCAGGCCATAAATGACGGGTGGGGAGCGCCTGAGGCGCTGTGCTGGAATTTAAATGCGGAATGTTCCAAAAATCGTGCAAGCGCGGTTGCAACGGCTAGGGCCTCAAGTCGCAAAAGGTCATCCCGACGCCGACTTGCTGACCGCTTTTGCCGAGCAATCGCTGGCGGAGTCGGAACGCGAGCGGGTGATGGAGCATCTCGCGCGGTGCGGCGATTGCCGCGAAGTGGTCGCGCTCGCGCAACCCGTAACCGAACTTGGCACCACGGCCAGTTCAGTTCGCGCTGCTGGCGGCGCGTGGTTAAGCTGGACTGTCCTTCGTTGGGCGGTCGTTGCGGCCGGAGTTGTACTGGTGACATCAGTGGGTATTTTGCAATACAGGCAGCGCAGCCAACAGAATGCGTCGGTCGTTTCCGCCCGCATGGGGCAGGAGGAAAAGGTCGCCATTGCACTGCAGAGTTCGCAGCCTTCTGTCGAGAAACCGGTTGTGCGAGGCAACATTCCGCAAGCCTTGGAGAATGCGAAGCCAACCCCGACACGGAAACTATCAGGCGCCCAGAGCGCGCTGACGGCCAATCATCTCGCTCCATCACCGAATCCAATCCTTCCGCCTTCTACGGTGATGAACCAGACAGGTTCGGGAGGCGGGACAGGGGGCGGAGTTTTCCGCGGCGTTGGGTCGGGATTGGGCCAAGCTGACAAAAACGAAAAAGTCCAGGCTAAGAGCGACTCCCTGGAATTGGCGCCCACTGCGAGAGGTGCGGCGTTCGCAACGACGCCGGAGAATTCAACCGCTCGCTCGGGACCTTCCGCCCCGGTTCCGCAGCTTGCGGTGTCGGGTGCTCCACAGACTGTCGAGCTGCAATCGGAGAGCGAGGCAGTCGCTGCGCAAAATCAAGGGCAAGGGCAAGTCGCGCAGAATTATGCGGAGCAGCCGTCGCAAAATCGGGGGTTGAATAATTTGGACGTTGTGAAGGCGAAAGATTCGGTGCCCGGGGAATCTCAGGCCAGTGCCGTAGCAGCGCCCAATGTGTCGACTTCGAACATGGCGAGGCTGAAGGCTCTGCGTCTGTCTCCGCGCTGGAGCATCAGCTCCAACGGAGTGTTGCAGCGGTCGTTTGACGCGGGCAAGACCTGGGAGGGCGTCAATATCGGCGAGCGAATGGAAAGCGCCGTCGAACTCAGAGACCAGGGTCGAGAGAAGAAGCTTCAAAAAAAAGAGCGAGGGCCGGCTTTTGTATTCCTTGCTGTGGCGGCCCTCGGAACGGAAGTCTGGGCGGGTGGCTCCCGTGCGATGCTTTATCATTCGCCCGACTCCGGAGCCCATTGGACACGAGTGCTGCCGGCAGAAGCAAACAACGCGCTCACCGGCGACGTTGTCAGCTTGGAATTTCCTGATCCGCAGCATGGCAGGGTCGCCACTTCGTCCGGCGAGGTTTGGTTGACCTCCGACGACGGCCAAACCTGGCACAAGCAACAATAATTCCTTCTAACTAATTTCAACTTCCAATCCGGCACCCGCATAGAAGCAGGAAGATCTCCGTTACCAAAGTGACGTTTACACAAAATGAGTAGTTCCTTAGTATCCATTTCGTGGTTTGGCAGTTCTGGGGGAGGGCTGCCGAGGCGTCCTTGACTGAAAAGTCCGGGGCGCTTTTTTTATTTGGTTCCGTGGGTCTACTTCGAGCACGCCGCGCAATATCCGCCGATCTCCAATCGCGACACGACAATGCGGAACCGGCAGTCTTTCTCGACCTGCCCCTTCAGCTTCTCGAAAATGTCGCTGACGAACTCCATGATCTTGCCGCAACGCAGGCACGCCATGTGGATGTGATCGCGATTTAGCCGGCGCTCGTAGTAGTGTCCCTCGCCGTGGATGTGCATCAGGTCGAGTTCGTCGATCAGGCCGTGTCGTTTAAGGAGTTGCAGGGTTCGGTAGACCGTGCTGCGATCGACGGTGGCATCCAGTTTCTGGGCCTTGCGTAAGAGTTGGGCGGCATCCAGGTGTTTGGTGGCGGTTTCGACCACGCGCAGAATGGCTCGCCGCTGCTGGGTCATGCGGATCCCACGGTTGGCGAAGTGAGCTTGCAGCCGTCCCGGCGTTTCAGTTTGGGGTAGAGGCATGGGAACGATCCTCCTTGTCGCAACTGGTCGCAATCGCGCTGCGACGGAATCTTCCGCCGGCCCTTGACGGTTCAAGAGAATATCCGGCAACATCGTGAATGTACCTTAGATGCGACTCAGTTGCAACTAGAGGGCGGTGGTTGTGAATGTCAAATTCAGGTCGCCTTCTTCGAATCGCGTACGCACCCGGTCTCGCTTGAATTCGCGCCCCGCCGTGAACCTGGCTTGCCTTGCGCTAGCCCTCATCGCCTCTGGGTTCGCACTTCCGGCGCCGGCGCAGGCGCAGGAAAGTCCCTATATCGTTACCTACGATCATTATCTGGAGGAACCCGGCAGCCTCGAAGTGGAGTACTTTTCAACCTTCGGCACGCAGCGTGGCGGCAACGACTTTCACGCCTTCTGGGCCGAACTGGAATACGGGGCTACTGCCTGGTGGACCACAGAACTCTACCTTGAGGGCCAAACGACTTTTGGCGAAAGCACGATTGTCACGGGTTTTCGCGTGGAGAATCGATTCCGCCCGCTCCAGCGCGAGCACTTCATCAATCCTGTACTCTACGTCGAATACGAGCAGATCAACGGCGCCGACAAAATCATGAAAGAAGTGGAAGGCCACGACGTCGAATCCGATCATGCTGTCCCCAATGCTCTCGGGCGGAAGGAGCACAATCACGAACTTGAATTCAAGCTGCTGCTTTCGAAAACTTTCAGGAATTGGAACTTCGCCGAAAACACAATCGCCACCAAGAATCTTACCGGCGGAGATCCCTGGGAGTTCGGCTACGCTGTCGGGGCGGGCCGCCCACTGGTCTTACGAGCCTCCGCCAAACGTTGCAGTTTTTGCCTCGAGAATTTCGTTGCGGGCGTCGAGATGTATGGCGGCCTCGGAGACCGTCACAGCTTCGGCTTGCACGATACGTCGCACTATCTGGCGCCGGTTGTTGCCTGGAACCTGCCGTCGGAGTGGACCCTTCGCCTGTCAACAGGTTTTGGATTGAACGACAATAGCCACCGTTTCTTGCTACGCTGGGGCGTCTCACGCGAATTCTCAGGATTTGGCGCACTGATCAGCCGATTTTTCGGGGAAAATAAACCATGATGCGGATCACAGGTCGTGTGAAAAGGATTCCGGCGGGGTTGGTGATCCTGGTGTCGGTTGTTTGTCGTGCGACTGCGCAGAAAGAAGCGTCCGTTGCTCCGAATACGGATCGTTCGGTCTACGCCGAACTGTTAAAGGCGCCAAAGAATGCTGTTCGGCGGCGCAATCCGCTGGAAGGCGATCCCGATGCCGCGGCTGCGGGCGCCAAGCTTTTTGAGTTGCGCTGTGCCGAGTGTCATGGCCAAACCGCCGAGGGAGGCCGCAAGGGTCCAAGCTTGCGGGCTGAGGAAGTTCAGCGTTCCACCCCGGGCACGCTGTTCTGGATTCTTACTAATGGCGTAGTCCGCCGCGGAATGCCCGTGTGGTCAAAGCTGCCCGAACCGCAGCGTTGGCAGATTGTGACTTATCTCAAGTCCCTCGGACCGGCGGAAAACCCTCCTCAGTGACCGCAGGTCGTTTTGCGACCTTCCGACTCCCACCGGCATCAAACCGAAGTGCGATAATGGTAGTGCCCCTAAGAGGGCAAGCACTTATTCGAGATAGATCGCCCGGCCCGGCTACGACCGCTCGATGGAGCGTCCGCCGACAAGCGACGTGACAACCAGGAGAAGGAATATGGCAGGCAATGGAATTGTCGAAGTTACCGACGCAAACTTCGATCAGGATGTGTTGAAATCAGATCAGCCCGTGCTGGTGGACTTCTGGGCGACATGGTGCGGCCCCTGCCGCGCTCTCGCCCCCATCGTGGATGAGTTGGCCAAGGACTATCAAGGCAAACTCAAAGTTGGCAAGATGGATGTCGACGCCAACAGCTCCACTCCCATGCGCTACAAAGTCACCGGCATCCCAACGCTGCTGGTCTTCAAGGGTGGCCAAGTGGTGGAGCAACTGGTTGGCTATCGTCCGAAGGACGCAATCGCGCAGGCGATTGATCGGCACATTGGGTAAAACAGCTTCTAGCTTCTGGCTTAAACATCAAGCGCACGCGGACGTATGAGTCGCGTGCGTTTTGTCTTTTGCGAGAAACTGGAAACGGGGACTCAGCCTTCAATACTTTCTCAACACGCCGATCACCCGTCCCTGCACTTCCACCGATTCCGCCGGAACGATGATCGGCTTCATTTCCGCGTTGGAGGGTTGTAGCCGGATGTTGTCGCCCTCGCGGTAGAAGCGCTTGAGCGTGGCATCATCTTTATTAACCACCGCGACCACGATATCGCCGTTGTGCGCGGTCTTCAGTTTCTCGACGAGAACGTAGTCGCCGTCAAGGATGGCTTCATCCTGCATGGAATTGCCGCGCACTTCGAGCACGAACACTTCTTTCGAACGCACAAAGTCGGCGAGAGAGATGGTCTGCGGGTCTTCGATCGCTTCAATGGGCTGGCCGGCGGCAATGCGGCCCAGCAGTGGCAGCACCAGCCCCGTGTTCACGCTCATCGATTGCTTAAGCCGTCCCTTGGGCGGGAGCAAGTCGATGGAGCGGCTGCGATTGTAGTCGCGCGTGAGCAATCCTTTTTTCTCGAGGTTGGTGATGTGCTTGTGCACCGTAGCCAGCGAATTCAGATCCAGCCCGTTGCCAATCTCTTCAAACGACGGAGAGTATTGATGCTCCGCCACGAAGCGGGAGATGAAGTCATAGACTTCGCGCTGCCTGCGTGTGATCGCCATGCCGGTATTGTTGGCGAAGGGAAGGCGAATGTCAAGGGGATTATGCCTTTGCCTTGCCGACGCGTTTTGTTCGCGCCCGGCCAGGATGCAGCGTAGGATCCTATTGTTTCCAACCCAGCCCGTGGCTCAAATTCCTTTCTCTTACTGCGGGGCTACTAGAACCAGTTGGTC
>JAUTWY010000103.1 GCA_030838305.1 Acidobacteriaceae bacterium | reverse complement strand
CGGGTCGGGAGGAAGGGTAGGCCCGACCGCTCTCGCCGCGCAAGGGGGGTGGCCCCAGCGCCTGGGAGCAGCCTTTTTATCTCAAGTTTGCCGGAATTGCAACGGTAAACCGTCGGGAGGGCTCAGTCTGGCAGGGGTGACAAAAGCTCGAGCTGCGCTCGAAGGACAGCCGAGGGCGGCGGTCCCCACACGAGCATTTCTTGCGCCATCACTCTTCGAACATGGGAACCTGGCGCTGATCTTCGGCCGGGCCGCGGCGGGGGCGGCGGGTGGCGCCGATCACGGCGAGCACGGTCAAGGATTCCAGCGCGGTCCGGGGAACGAAGATACGTTGCGTGTTGGAGCGCTGGTCCGGAGGATTTACGAGATAGCCTTCCGGCATGTTTTGGGTGAGGTCGGAGGGCATCAGGCCTTCCAGGATTTCATTGTCCTTGAAGCGCAGGCGCACCCATAGGCCCTCGGAGCGGGGGCGGGAAGTGAAGGTCTTGCGGGTGAGCGACTCGGAATCGCCGAACTCGCGCACGAAGTAGACGCCCTTGATCTCGCGCAGATCCATGGCGACCACGTTGCCCGCAGTGTTGAGCAATTCGAGTTTGCCTTCGATCACGAATTGCGCCGGGGAGACATAGCCAGAGACTGAGTCCCGGTCCATCTTGCGGACGATTACTTTCTTGTGAGTCGAGGGCATGGGTCGGGCTTCGGGCTTCGGCTCTCGGGCTTCGGCAAGGCACATTGGTTCAGCCGAAGCCCTATGGCTGAAGCCCGAAGCCCGACTCATTCTCGCACTAATTTGGCGTAAATCGCGGGAATCGACGTTGGCAGTAGCCAAATCATAAACGTTGTGTTATTCCTTTAAGTTGCCTTGGCCCGACTCAAACCTGTGTAAGTGTCGTATATTGAACGGCTTGTGCTTGGTTTCGGACAAAGCCACTGCTGCTGGAGCGGGGTATCTTGTGGATATCCTGTGGAAAACTTAGGCAGGCGGTTGTTCCGCCGGAGGGCGTTCGCTCTCCCTTGGCTTGATGTAGATCGCTTGAAGACGAATGGCTGATTACATTTACACCATGGAAATCCGGTTGACGCCGGATCAGTCGAAGGGCGTCAATCTGGTGCAAGACGTGGCCCGCGCGGCGGGAATCACTCTTTATCTTACCGGTGGCGCGATCCGGGACATTATCAGCGGCTTCACCATCCGCGACTTGGACTTCACGGTTCAGGGCAATCCCCTCAAACTGCAAAAAGAGCTCGAGCGGGCCGGCGCTCAAGTAGCCGGACACGACGAAGACACGCGGACGCTGTTTCTGGTGCTGCCCGGTAACGTACGCGCCGAGATTGGCATGGCGCATACCGAGCATTACGAGAAAGTAGGCCGGGCGCCGGTGATTGCGGCAGCCAGCATTCAGGAAGATCTGCGGCGGCGCGACTTCACGGTAAACGCCATGGCGCTTTCGCTGAACGAGGGATCGCGGGGGCTTCTGCTCGATCCGTTTAACGGCGTCGCAGATATTGAGGCCAAGCTGCTTCGAATTCTGCACAACTATTCGTTCGTCGAAGATCCCTCACGGTTAATTCGCGCCACTCGCTTTGCGGCGCGCTTTCACTGGCCGATGGAAGAGCGTACGCAGCAACGCTACGACGCGGCGAAAGAAAACAAATACATGGATCACATCTTGCGCGGCGCGATCGGTCATGAGATCGCACAGCTTGCGCACGAAGACGATCCGCTGAATGTGATTCGCGCTCTGGAAAAGGAAGACTGGCTCAAGGTGCTGCATCCGCACTGGTCGGCGGCCAAGGTGGATACGAATGGGCTCGCGCTGTTGATGAAGACGCGCCAGCAGATGGTGGATCTGGGCTATACGGTTGATCCGTCGGCAGCGGTGATGCACTTTCTGACGGCGCGGCTGTCGGACAAAGACATTTCCGATCTGCGGCGGCAAATTCCTCGCAAGGATCTGATTGAGTCGTGGCGCGATATCGAGGACCACGCAAAGGATCTCGCGAAGCGGTTGACTGGCAAGGAAGCGGCCACGCCCTCGCGGACGTGGAATCTATTATCGGGGGCGCGGCCGGAGATGATTCTGTTTCTCGCCGTGACGGCGCGGAACCAGACCGTGGCGCAAAAAATTAAGAACTTCCTGACCAAGTGGCGGCAGGTGCAGCAGCGCATTCCGCTACCGGAGATGACAGAACTGCTGATCACTCCGCAGTTGCCGGAATATCCGAAGATTGCTCGCGACGTGTTCATGTTGCTGCTGGACGGGAGACTTCGTTCGCGAACGGAGACTTTGAAGTTCCTGAAGCCGTTTGCGCCACCACCCCCACCGCCACCACCTCCGCCCAGGCGCGGACGTGGGCCTAAGGCAGCGGCGGGTGCGCCGGCCCCGGCAGCGCCGGGAAAAAAGCCGGAAGTGACGAAAGCCAAGGGAAAGGGTGCAGCTGTGGTCGCACCCGTGGCGGCAGTTGCGGCGGCACCACCCAAACCCCTGGCCAAGGCGAAACCAGTATCCACGGCTAAGCCCGCGAAGGCGGTGCACAAGGCGGCAAAACCGGCCGCGAAACACTCCGCAAAGAAAGCGGCAGCAAAAAAGCCTAAATCCAGAAAACGCTAGCTGCGTTTGGCTTGAATTTCTGCGACTCCTCCTCGGACTCAGGCATATAATGGAGGTATGCATCGTCCGCTCGTTATTGCGGCGCTTCTGCTCCTGCTAGCTTCCCTACCACTTTCCGCACAACATGGTGGAGGACATGCTTCCGGTGGACACGGGGGAATGGCCGCGCATGGCGGGTTTGCGGGGCATATGGGCGGATCCCATGGGATGGGCGGGATGCACTCGAGTCCAGGTTTCGGCGTGCGGTCATCGGCACGACGAGGGTCTTTCGCGCGAGGTTCTTTCGCACCACGCTCTTTCCGCCAGCCTTTACGGTCGCGAGGCTTCAACCACTTTCACGACCGGCGATTCCGCAGTGGATTTAGAAACAATTGCTTTGGCCGCGCCTGTCGCGGGCGCGGCTTTCCATGGTGGTATGCGGGCGCATTCGATCCTTACTGGTGGTGGGACTCTGGTTCGTCCTACGACGAGGACAGTGAACGCGAGATTGGCTTGGCCAACGAGATGAACGCGGAGAGCCTTGAAGAGCAGAGAATGCGCGAACAGGGCGATCAGGATATCTACGCACGTTCCGCGCCTCAGCCTCCGCACCAGGAGGAACGCCCGGAAGCAGTTCCGGCCACAGTGCTGGTTTTCCGTGATCAGCACAAAAGGGAAGTGCAGAATTACGCCATCGTAGTGCGGACCTTGTGGAACTTTGCTCCTCAGCACACCGAAAAGATTCCACTTTCCGATCTTGACCTTCCGGCCACTGCCAAAGCAAACGACGAGCGCGGAGTGGATTTCCACGTGCCCGGCGCACAGGAAGGTCAATAAACGATTACGCAAATCCTGTGCGTAACGCCGGTTCTTTGTGGATAACTTGCCGCTTGGGTGATCGCGCTTTCCCGTTAGAATGACGCCAACGTAAAATCAAACTGAGCCCTATGTCCCAATTCGTCCACTTGCATTTACATACCGATTATTCCTTGCTGGACGGAGCCTGCGACGTCGAAAAGCTTTGTCAGCGCGTGAAGGAAATGGGCATGCCTGCCGTGGCGATGACCGACCACGGAAATATTTTTGGGGCTGTACATTTCGTGAATGCGGCGCACAAGTACGGCGTGAAACCGATCGTGGGCTGCGAACTCTACATCTGCAAGAAAGACGATCACAACATTGTGCGGACGCCCCCCGAAGGCGATACCTACAACCATCTGCTGGTGTTGGCCGAGAACGAAGAAGGCTACCGCAACCTGATGAAGATCACGTCGGAAGCCTCGCTGCACGGCTTCTATTACAAGCCGCGGGTCAGCAAAAAGTTTTTGGCGGAGCATTCTCGCGGCCTGATTGGGCTTTCAGGATGCCTGAAGGGGGAAGTTGCCGAACGGTTGATGGAAGGGAACTACGATGCGGCGCGCGCGGCCGCAGGAAACTACCGAGACATTTTCGGCAAAGAAAACTTTTACCTCGAGATTCAGGACCAGGGTCTTGCCATGGAGCACAAGATCCATCCCGGCCTGTTCCAGCTGGAGAAGGATCTCGGCCTGCCTCTGGTGGCCACGAACGACAGTCACTATCTGTGCGAAGACGATGCGCATGCCCAGGATGTGATGCTCTGCATCCAGACCGGGAAGTCGATTCGCGACACGGCGCGAATGAAATTTGAAGGGACGCAATTTTTCGTCAAGAGCCATGACGAAATGCATCGCGTGTTCAAAGATTCCCCTGAGGTTCTCACTCGCACACTCGATATTGCCGAGCGCTGCAGTCTGCGCCTGGAAAAAGTGGCGACGCCGTTTCCGCAGTTTGAAGTCCCGGCGGGCTATACGATTGACAGCTATTTTGTTCACGTAACTCGCGAGGGTTTCGCGCGCCGGCTGGAAACGTTGCGTCCGCTGCACGACCAGGGCAAGCTCAAGCATCCGATGAGCGATTATGAGCAGCGCCTCGAGCGCGAGCTTGCCATCATTCAGCAGATGAAGTTCCCGGGATATTTCTTGATCGTGTGGGACTTCATCCGCTACGCCAGGGAGCATGAAATTCCGGTGGGGCCGGGCCGCGGATCGGCAGCCGGATCGCTGGTTTCTTACGCGCTTGGCATCACTGATATCGATCCCTTACAGCACGAGTTGCTGTTCGAGCGCTTCCTAAATCCTGAGCGCGTTTCCATGCCGGATATTGATATTGATTTCTGCATGAACCGCCGCGGCGAAGTCATCAACTACGTTACGCAGAAATACGGCCGCGACAACGTGGCCCAGATTATTACCTTCGGGACCATGGCGGCCAAGGCGGCGATCAAAGACGTCGGGCGCGCCATGGATATCCCTTACGCTGATGTAGATCGCATCGCGAAGATGGTGCCGACGCAACTGAACATCACACTCGACCAGGCCATTGAAGATTCGCCGCAACTGCGCGAAGCGATGGAGAAAGAAGGCCAGATCCGCGAGTTGATGGAAACGGCGAAGAAGTTGGAAGGAATGGTGCGGAACTCCGGTGTGCACGCCGCTGGTGTCGTAATCTCTCCGCGGCCGCTGACTGAACTCGTTCCACTGCACAAAACTAAGAACGACGAAATCGTAACTGCTTTCGACATGGTCGCCATCGAAAAGATGGGACTGTTGAAGATGGACTTCCTCGGGCTTACCACGCTCACGATTCTCACCGACGCGCTGAAGTTGATCGTGCAGACTCGGGGAACGCGAATCACTCTGGAGACGGTCCCATTAGACGATCATGAAACTTACGAGAAGGTGTTTTATAAGGGCCTAACCTCGGGCGTGTTCCAGTTTGAATCGCACGGCATGCGCGACGTGCTGCGGAAGTACCAGCCCAACTCTATTGAAGATCTCACTGCGCTGAATGCGCTCTACCGCCCGGGGCCGATCCAGGGCGGAATGATTGACGATTTCGTTGATCGCAAGCACGGTCGCAAGCGCGTCGAGTACGAACTGCCCGAACTGAAAGAGATTCTGGAAGAGACGTTGGGCGTGATCGTCTACCAGGAACAGGTGATGCAGATTGCCAACCGCCTGGCGGGCTACTCTCTTGGCGAAGCGGATCTGCTGCGCCGCGCCATGGGCAAGAAAAAGGCTGAGGAAATGGCGCAGCAGCGCGAGCGCTTTGTGGAAGGCGCTGCGCAGCGCAAGTTTCCGCCGAAGAAGATTGAGAAGATTTTCGATCTCATGGCGCAATTCGCCGGGTACGGATTCAACAAATCGCATTCCGCCGCCTACGCGTTGCTGGCTTATCACACGGCGTATTTGAAGACGCACTATCCCGTCGAATTCATGGCGGCTTTGCTGACCTCGGTAACCGGCAGCACGGATGACGTGGTGAAGTACATCAACGAGTGCCGCGAGATGGGGATCGCCGTCGAGGCGCCGGACATCAATGTGTCGGCCGCGAACTTCACCCCGCATGGCGAAGCGATTCGCTTCGGACTAGCAGCGGTGAAGAACGTCGGGGGCAATGCCATCGAATCGATTGTTGCGGCGCGAAAGAAATTAACCCGCTTCAAATCAATTTACGAATTCTGCGAGAATGTCGATCTCCGCCTTCTCAACAAGCGAGTGCTTGAGTCTTTAATCAAGAGCGGGGCGATGGATTCGCTGGGCCGGCGCTCGCAATTGATGGCAGTGCTGGATGGCGCGATGGAACGTGCTCAAAAGTCCCAGCGCGATGCGGAATCGGGCCAACACGGTCTCTTTGGAGTGTTCCAAGCAGATGAGTCCGAGGCCAACCACGACAAGCTGCCTAACATCCCCGACTGGGATGAGCAGGCGCGCCTGGCGGCTGAAAAAGAAATCGTAGGCTTCTTCCTCACCGGTCACCCGCTGGAGAAATACAAAGACAAGCTGCAAGATCTGCAAGCTTTGAGCATCATCGAAATCGGCGCCATGACCAGGTCCACCGGCAAGGACGAAACCATCGCGACGGCCGGCATCATCGGCAACCTGCGCGTGCTTAAATCCAAGCGTGGCGATTTCTACGCCCAAGCCACGCTCGAGGACATGTCGGGATCGATCGATATGATCGTCTTTCCGGAAGCCTACAAGCGTCTGCAAGACAAAGTGAAACTGGAAGTGCCAGTGCTGGTGAGGGCCGGCGTAAGAATCGAAGAGGGAGCCAATCCGAAGATTACGGCGGCTGAGATTATGCCGCTGGACGAGGCCAAGGTCCCGCTCCCCCGCGCGATTCGCATTCGCGTGCCGCTCGAAACCTCGGGCGAGACTACGGTTGATGATCTGCACACACTTTTTAATGAGCGCAAAGGCGAAGCGCGAGTCTTGTTCGACGTAGAACGTTCTGGAGATTTCATGGTAGTGATGGAAGCGGAAGGCTATAATGTGCTGCCGGATCGCAACTTCATCGCCAGAGTCGAACAGCTCTGCGGGAGGGGCAGCGTACGCGTGATTAGCTGAAGCGTCCCAGTCCAGCCATGAAATCAACCCAAAAGGCGCAGCAGGAATTGGAGCGGGTCGAGCGGCAAGTGGCAGTGCTCGAAAAGTCCGCGGGCCAGAATGACGATACGCGCCGCCAGTTAGCGCAACTGCAAGAACGTATCAATACGTTGCAACAGGAGATGAAGGGGCCGCAGACCGCCTGGCAGAAGACGGAATTGGCGCGCCATCCCCAGCGGCCACAGACGCTCGACTACATCGAACGCCTGTTCACGGACTTTAGCGAGATTCACGGTGACCGCAGTTTCGGTGACGACGCCGCCATTATTTGTGGCATGGCCCGCTTTCATGGTGAGGAAGTCTTGGTGGTCGGGACCCAGAAGGGCCGCGACATGAAGCAGCGTGTGCATCGTAATTTCGGCACGCCTCATCCCGAGGGTTACCGCAAGGCGCTGCGCGTGATGAAGGTCGCGGAGAAGTTTCGCAGGCCGATTTTCACTCTGATTGATACCGACGGGGCTTATCCAGGAATTCACGCCGAGGAACGCGGCCAGGCCGAGGCGATTGCTCACAATTTGCGCGAAATGGCAGGGCTCGAAGTTCCAATCATCGCTACGGTAATCGGAGTGGGAGGCAGCGGCGGCGCCCTGGCGATCGCAGTGGCTGACCGCGTGCTGATGATGGAGAATTCAATTTACTCGGTGATCTCTCCCGAAGGCTGTGCGGCCATCATGTGGCGCGATGCTACCAAGAAGGAACTGGCAGCGGAGGCCATGCGCATCACCGCCACCGACCTCAGCGAACTGGGCTGCATCGACGGAATTGTGCCCGAACCTGAAGGCGGCGCTCACCGCGATCACGAAGCTGCGGCGAATTTGCTGGATGCCAGCCTGCAAAAATATCTTTCCGAGCTCAAGAAAATGCCCACCTCCGAGTTGCTCGTGTCACGATATAATAAGTTCCGTACCATCGCGCAGTTCTTTAAGACGGAGTAGCGAACTCCGAGCGCTCTTCTTCTGGTTCCCAAAGAGGTTCCCCTCCGGCTTCAGGCAAGCGATTTGGCGAGGCGGGGAAGCGGTGGCCGCCGTATAATTATCTGTTCCCCTCAAGAGAACTTCGGGCGGACCAGTTCGCCCCCTGAATCAAAGGAAGGTATTGGAATGGCTACTACGGATGTTGCGCCCCAGGGTACGGGCGGGCAATTGGGGCGCAAACGCATTGTCAATGACATGAGCATTCAAGTTGCCACGGTGAATGGCTCAGGCTCACAGAGTTCGAACACGGTATTGTTGCGCGCCATCTTTCAGATGGGCGTCCCCATCTCGGGCAAGAATCTTTTTCCTTCTAACATCGCTGGCCTGCCCACCTGGTACACGATTCGCGCCAATAAAGACGGTTACATCGGCCGCAAAAAGGAAATCGATTTTCTGGTGGCGATGAATGCGGAGACCGCGCAGGACGACGTGATGTCACTGGCGGCGGGCGCTTCCGTGCTCTATGACGAGCCACTTGCCCTCGAAAAGCTGCGCAACGACCTGATTTTCTATTCGGTTCCCTACGACAAAATAGTGGCGACGGTGTGCCCGGAAGCGAAGTTGCGCAAGCTGGTCAAGAACATGGTGTATGTCGGCGTAGTCGCGCAACTGCTCGAAATTGAGATGGGCGAGGTGGAGAAGGCCATCCGCAAACAATTCTCCAAAAAAGCTAAAGCTGCGAATTTGAATCTGGCCGCGGCACAAGCCGGCTTCGATTACGCAAAGGCGAGTCTGCAAAAACGCGGCGTGTTCTACATCGAGCGCATGGACAAGACCGCGGGCAAGATCATCATCGACGGCAACTCTGCCGCGGCGCTCGGTTGCATGTTCGCGGGATGTACCGTGGTCACGTGGTACCCGATTACGCCGTCGTCTTCGCTGGTCGAGACGATGATCGATTACATGAAAGAGCACCGCATCGGCCCCGATGGCAAGGCCACGTTCGCCATCGTGCAAGCGGAGGACGAACTTGCCGCTATCGGGATGGTGATTGGCGCCGGCTGGGCAGGTGCGCGCAGCATGACCGCGACCGCCGGTCCTGGCATTTCGCTGATGTCGGAGTTTGCCGGCTTGGCTTATTACGCCGAAATTCCCGGCGTGATCTGGGATATTCAACGCGTCGGTCCCTCTACCGGCTTGCCCACGCGCACTTCGCAGGGCGACATTCTTACCACGGCGTTTCTCTCTCACGGCGATACCAAACACATCATGCTGATTCCGTCGTCGGCCGCTGAGTGTTTCAGCATGGCATCGGAAGCCTTTAATCTCGCGGAGCAATTCCAGACGTTGGTGTTCGTGATGTCAGATCTCGATCTCGGGATGAACAACTGGATGTCGGACCCGTTCGAATATCCGACAGCGCCCATCAAGCGTGGGAAGGTGCTGGGCAAGGAAGAATTGACGAAGCTGGGGGGCTTTGCGCGCTACAAGGATTTGGATGGCGACGGTGTGGGATACCGCACGCTTCCGGGGACCGAGCATCCCGCAGCGGCTTATTTCACCCGCGGCAGCGGACACAACGATAAGTCGAATTACAGCGAGCGCCCCGACGACTACGAAAACAACATGGAGCGTCTGAACCGCAAGTTCGAGTCGACGCGCTCATTCGTCCCACGCCCCGAAATTCTTAAAGGTGCGAATGCGAAAATCGGAATCATCGCCTATGGAACGTCGCATTGGGGCATCATCGAAAGCCGCGACCAGTTGCGGAGCGAGTACGCCATCGAGACGGATTATCTTCGCCTGCGCGCGTATCCGTTCACGCGTGAGGTTCACGAATTCATCGAACAGCACGAGCGAGTGTACGTGGTCGAGCAAAACCGCGATGCGCAGATGCTCAGCCTGCTGAGGCTCGATCTGAAACCGGAACTTACGACGCGCCTGCGCAGCATCGCGCATCTCGACGGACTGCCGCTCGACGCGCGCTCTGTCACCGACGAACTGAGCACCATGGAGGGTAAGTAAATGGCGACCACGCCCGCAGCGGAACCAAAAACTAACCACATCGGCTTGACGGTCATTGACTACAAGGGCGGCAAGACGACCCTGTGCGCCGGGTGCGGCCACAACGCCATCTCCGAGCGCATCATCGAAGCCATGTACGACATGGGCGTACAGCCTGAGCGCGTTGCGAAGCTGAGCGGGATCGGGTGCTCGTCGAAGAGTCCGGCTTACTTCATGAACCGTTCGCACAGCTTCAACTCCGTGCACGGACGCATGCCCTCAGTCGCCACTGGTGCGATGCTTGCCAATCGTAATTTGATTGCGCTGGGCGTAAGCGGCGACGGTGACACCGCTTCCATTGGCATCGGCCAGTTCGTTCACCTCATGCGTCGCAATCTTCCGATCATCTACATCATCGAGGACAACGGCGTGTACGGCCTGACCAAAGGGCAGTTCTCGGCGACTGCCGATCTTGGGTCGAAACTGAAGTCAGGAGTGTTGAACGACCTTCCGCCAATTGACACCTGCACGCTGGCCATTCAACTGGGAGCAACCTTCGTCGGCCGTTCGTTCTCCGGCGACAAGCGCCAACTCAGCACCATGCTGAAAGCCGCGATCGCACATCACGGCACCGTGATGCTCGATGTGGTCTCGCCGTGCGTCACCTTCAACGACCACGAAGGCTCGACCAAGTCTTACAAATATGTGAAAGATCACGAAGAAACTTTGCAGGAAATGAGTTTTGTGCCGCACTTCGAAGAAATCGACGTGGAATATGATCCGGGCACGACGGTCAGCGTCACCATGCACGACGGCTCTCATCTGCAACTGCGCAAGTTGGAAGAAGACTACGACCCGACGGATCGGATCCAGGCCATCACTCGCCTGACCGAAGCGCACGAGAAAGGGGAAGTCCTCACGGGATTGTTCTACGTGAACACAAAAGCCCCGAGTTTCCTCGACATGCTGAATATGGTGGATGAGCCGCTGGCGACGCTGCCGGACTCGGTAACGCGCCCGGGCAGGGAAGCGCTCGAAGCGGCAATGGAAGAATTGCGGTAGGCGCAAAATTAAATACGATGAAGCAGGTTCCTCACCGGGCCTTCGGCCCCGTTCGGAATGACAGAATGCTTTGGTGGGCTGTGTTTTGTTGAAGGCTAATCGTACGACGCTTATTTCTGTCCGCTCGACCCTGCCGGCTGTAGTCCCAACCCTGCGCCATAATATTCCGCCAGCGCGTGCCTTTCTTCTTCTGTGAGCAGTGCCGCGATGGTGCGCATCGGCATGTTGATGTCGTTGGCACGAGTCCGGGTTGCGAACATTTCAAGTTGATTCAAAACGTACTCGCCATTCTGGGTCGCGAGCGATGGCACTCCCGTCCGATAAGCCACCGGGCCGTGGCATGACTGGCAAGGAGGGATACCGCGCTCTCCGTCGCCAAACGTAACCAGACGCGATGCAATCGCCGCGTGACCGGAATCCTTGAGCCCTTTAGGAAAGACTCTGTCGTCCTCGGGATCTGGAAAGACAGGCAGCGCCGCGTAATAGGAGACCACGTCAGCGATGTCTCGGGGCGAAAGGGATGCCGCGATCGGCTCCATCGTCCGAGATAGACGCTTATGCGTTCGAAAATCCTCCAGTTGTTTCCAGATGGCAAGTTTGGTCATGCCAACCAGATTTGGAGTTGAGGCGATGTTGCTGAAGCCCTCCGCGCCGTGACAGTGATCGCAGCGCTTCGCGAGTAGCATTCCCCGAAACCGATCTCCTGAGGAAGCGGCGGCGATGTTCTCCGGAGTCCACGTCACCAGCGATGGAATTCGAGCCGGTGCCGTATCACTGGCCACCAGAATCAGTGAGCTTGCCGCCAGGATGACGGCACTGCGCCAGGGAAAACTCCAACCGAAAGAGGCAATCCCGTTATTGCGCCGCACAGTTGCCTCTTTCTTCCGGACGCAGTGCAGGGAACTGATCGCGCCGCACCACCTTCAACTCCGATCGCATGGCGTAATGTCCGGCGCCGCAGAATTCCCGGCACACCGTTTTGTACTCACCCGTGCGAGGAAACTGAAGTTCAGCCCTGCTAATTGCTCCCGGCAAAACTTTCACAGCGTACTCCGTGCCATCGAAGACCAGCGAGTGCACGGCGTCGGCACTGGTAATCCTGAGATGAACCGGAATTCCTGCGGGAACCAAGATGCAATGCGGAACAAAGAGGTATTGCTCCGCAATCATGCGCACGGTCACCGAGCCGTCCGCGTCCTGTTCGGTTCCCAGATTATTTTCGACGAACTCTCCAGAGAGGTGAAGAGATAAGGGATCAACGTGAGAGCCACCCAGAAAACGCAGCAGCGGCACATCGATCTGATAGTAGCGAGTGGCTGGGATCACGCATAGAACCAGCACCGTGACCAGGAAGATGCGCAGTTTTCGCCAGTTCACAGTTCGTTCTCGATTCGAAACGATTACGCTCCGAGTTCCTTCAGCACGGCGCTGCACCGCTCGCACACGGTGGGGTATTCCTTGTCCTCGCCGACGTGTGTCGAGTAATTCCAGCAGCGCTCACACTTGGCTCCGTCGGCCTTTTTTACTTCAACGTGCACGGAGCCCGTACCATTGCCCGCAGCCTGGGTAACGTTTACCGCAGAGACGATGAACAGGTAGCGAAGTTGGTCGGAGTGGCGAGCCAGCACAGAATAGACGGGGTCAGGGGCGGAAAGAGCGACTTGCGCCTCGAGGCCGGTCCCGATCAGTTTGTTGTTGCGAGCTTCTTCGAGCGCCTTAAGAACCTCGTCGCGCACAGAACGAAGCGTAGTCCAATCGGCGAGGGTTTTTTGCTCACAAGATTCAGCCGCGGCCTTCTCATCTCCTAAGACCTCCGACGGCCCGGGAAATAATGCAAGATGCACACTTTCCCCCCGTGCTGCCGTTTTTGGCAGATAGTCCCAAACCTCCTCCGCAGTGAAGCTCATGATGGGAGCGAGCAAGCGCACCAGCGCCTCGCCGATCCGCCAGATTGCGGTCTGCGCGCTTCGCCGCGCCTGCGACTTAGGTGCGGAGATGTACAGCCGGTCCTTGAGCACATCGAAATAGAACGCGCTCAGGTCGACGATGCAGAAGTGGTTCACCCCATGATAGATCTTGTGAAACCCGAATTCCTCATACCAGTTCTGCACTTCAGATGCGAAGGTCTGAGTCTGGCAGAGCATGTACTGGTCAAGTGCTTCCATCTTATCGAACGTGACTGCATCTTTTTCCGGATCGAAGTCGCCTAAATTTCCGAGGATGTAGCGGAAGGTATTGCGAATCTTGCGGTAATTTTCCGCGACCCGCAGCATCAATGCTTCCGAACCGACCACGTCCTCGCGGAAATCGACCGATGCCACCCAGAGCCGCACCACTTCTCCTCCGAGCCGCCCGGCAATATCAACGGGATCCACGTCATTGCCGCGCGACTTCGACATGGCCTGACCTTTTTCATCGAGCGTCCAACCGGGCGTGACGACGCCCTTGTAGGGCGGCGTTCCGTGCGTGCCCATGGCGCAGAGCAGGGAAGACTGGAACCATCCGCGGTATTGATCGCCGCCTTCCAGGTAAAGATCGGAGGGCCATGGATATGAAGGCTCATCGTCGACCAATGCGAGATAGCTGGCTCCGGATTCGAGCCACACGTCGAAGATGTCGGTCTCTTTTTCGAATTTCGTGCTGGGGCAGTGTGGGCACTTAGTACCCGTCGGCAGAATCGTGTCTGATTCCGAAGTAAACCACGCGTCGGCGCCGGAGCGCGCAAAGAGCTCAACTACCTTCCTATTCACGGCGGGATCACTCAGCGGCTTGCCGCAACCCTCGCAGAGAAAAACGGCGATCGGCACTCCCCACACGCGTTGCCGCGAGATGCACCAATCGGGACGCGTGGCGATCATGTTCGACAAACGCTCTTCGCCCCAGGCCGGATCCCATTTCACATGCTTGATTTCTTCCAGCGTGCGAATTCGCAGGGTGTCTTTTTCCGAACCTCGCCCTCCGACGCCGCCCGGCTTAGGCGTTTCCATCGAGATAAACCATTGCTCAGTCGCGCGAAAGATCACAGGATTGTGGCAGCGCCAGCAGTGGGGATACGAATGCTCAGTCTTCTGCGCATGCAATAAAGCACCGCGGCTTCTGAGCAGATCCATAATCGGCTGATTGGCTTCCCACACCCGTTTGCCGGTGTATTCCGGGAGGCCGTTGCGCAGGATTCCTTTTTCATCCACGTTGCTGGTGGCGTCGAGACCGTATTTCACACCGGTCAGGAAATCCTCGGCGCCATGCGAAGGCGCAGTGTGGACGACGCCGGTTCCGGTATCCATGGTCACGTAATCCGCCAGCACACCGAGGATCTTGCGGTCGAGAAACGGATGCTGAAAATTTAAGTGCTCAAGTTTTCGTCCGGGAAAATGAGCGAGTTCGCGCGGCTCAGAAAGATGGCACTTCTCGGCGACATCTTTCGCGAGCTTGGACGCCACCACGTAAACTTCGCCGCCGGATTCGAGCGCGACATAGTCTTCATCGGGATGAAAAGCCACGGCCATCGACGCCGGCAAAGTCCAGGGAGTAGTCGTCCAGATAATGGTCGAGACTTTCTTTTGCGCCAGCGCCGCGTCAATTTTCGCCGGATCGTCGAGCAATCCGTACTTCACCCACACGGTAGGGCTGGTGTGGTTCTCATATTCAACTTCGGCCTCGGCGAGGGCGGTCTCATCGTGCATGCACCAGTAAACCGCCCGCAGCCCCTTGTAGACGAAGCCATGTTCGTAGAACGAAAAAAAAGTGGAGAGCACAACCGACTCGTACTGCGGCGTCATGGTCGCGTAAGGCCGGTCGAAGCGGCCGAAAACGCCGATGCGCTTGAACTGGGTGCGCTGCAAGTCGAGAAACTTTTGCGCGTACTTGCGGCACTCCGCGCGCACGTCGGTAGGACGCATTTGCAGCTTCTTGCCACCGAGTTCCTTGTCCACCTTGATCTCGATCGGCAGCCCGTGGCAATCCCATCCGGGCACGTAGGGGGCGTCGAATCCAGCCATGGTTTTCGACTTGACGATGAAGTCCTTCAGGCACTTGTTCAGGGCGGTGCCCATGTGGATCGGACCGCTGGTGTAAGGAGGACCGTCGTGCAGAATATAGGTTGGGGAGCCCTTGCGAGCCTCGCGGATGCGCTCGTAGATGCGATCCTGCTCCCAGCGTGCCAGTATTTTTGGCTCGTTCTGGGGGAGGTTCGCCTTCATGGGGAAGGCGGTCTTAGGCAGATTAATGGTGGCTTTCAGTTCGAAGGGCACCCGGCGTAGTTCTCCCAAATGATTGAATCTTTTCATTATAGGGAGCGCCGCCGGGAACGTCCATGCGACTACGACAGGGAAGGTGATGGAAGAACCCTTTGACCGCCGGGACACGATCCCAAAGAAGTAATTACGCCTTCTGGGAACCTGGAAATACCCTTCGTAAAGGCTCGGTGAAAGAGGTACAATTTTATATAGAAGCCTTGGTTCGGGATCTCGTTTCCGCTCCGGGGGGACGCCAGACCCGATTCTGGAAAACTAACACGATCAAAAGGCAACTTGTTGGAAAGACTGCTCATCTGTGTAGATGGGGTATCGCCAAGAAGTAGCCAATTCCACCGCCTTATCAGGAGCACCGAGCCCGGAAAGCAATGGCATCCGTCGAGGTAAATCCGAATCCGAGCCAGGAGCCGGAACTGCACCTCCTGCTGGCTCCCAACACTTTTGAGCCGCTGTGGAAGTCGCTATTCCGCGGTCTGGACGAGTTCTTCTTTCCCAAGAAACTTCCCCCACTCAAGCTGGAATCGAAGCCTATCCCGGTCAAAGATATTTGGGGTTTCTATAACTATAAAAGGAACGGAGCTTTAGGTTCGACCGCAGCCCACGTGGTAGTGCTCGCCTTGATTATTGGCGGCACCATTCTTGGAAGGCATTTCGTGACGAAAGCTGTCGCTAAGCCCCAGAGCACCACTACATTGATTGACCCTGGAGACTTCATCCCATTGAAGCCTGCCAAGACGCAGGCGGGCGGGGGCGGCGGGGGTGGCGACCACGACGTGCTGAAAGCGTCGCAAGGGCATTTGCCGAAGTTCTCGATGAAGCCGCAACTCGCGCCGCCGACCGCGGTAATTCGCAATTTCAATCCCAAACTAACCGTTGAGCCGACCGTCATGGTGCCTCCTGATATTAAAGTGGCGATGAATAACATGCCGAACTTGGGGGACCCGAAATCTTCCGCCGTTATCCCGTCGAACGGTACGGGTTCGCTCAGCGGCATTGGCGAGGGCTCCGGAGGTGGCGTCGGGCCAGGCACCGGACGCGGCGTAGGCCCAGGTGAGGGCATGGGAATTGGAGGCGGCGTTTTCCGTCCCGGCCGGGGAGTAACTCCGCCGCGCGCAATTTTCTCTCCGACTCCGGAGTTTTCCGAGGAAGCCCGCAAAGCAAAGTATCAGGGCACTTGCACTCTGATGATCGTGGTGGCGACCGATGGGCGCCCTACCAACATTCGCGTTGTGAATTCTCTGGGCATGGGATTGGACGAAAAAGCTATCGAGACGGTGAAGACCTGGCGCTTTGAGCCCGGCCAGAAAGACGGTCACCCGGTGAACGTCGAGATGGCCGTCGAGGTCGACTTCCACCTGTACTGAGGAGCGCGGTTCTCAGTTCTCAGCTAAGACTCATTTTTTCGCAGCACCGCCAGGTGCGATACTCGTCGTCGCTCGAAACCCAGCCTGTGATACAACTCGATCGCCCGCGCATTATCTTCTCTCACGTGCAGGAACGGCCTTTCTCCGCGGCTGCGGATCCGCCGCATGACCTCGGTCATAAGGATGCGGGCATAACCGTGGCCTGTATGTTCAGGGTGCGTGCAAACGGCGCTCACTTCTGTGTATCCGGGAACTTTCAGCCGTTCCCCCGACATGGCCACAAGGATTCCCCTGCTGCGAATTCCGAGGTAAGTGCCTAACTCGTGCGTGCGTTTGTTAAACGGCCCGGGCTTGGTCAGAGCAGTGAGCGCGATCATCTCAGCCGAATTCGTTCCGCTCAGTTCGATCAGCTCTGGTGTGGAAGGGATCGGCGCAATGGGCAACGCATTGCCATTCTCGCAAACCATCTGTAGCAGGGGAGCTTTGCCGACCAGTTCCCAGCCAGCCTGCGGCTCATACGGCTCGTCCAGAAACAGCGCGAGGGTTTGGCTCCCCTG
>JAUTWY010000088.1 GCA_030838305.1 Acidobacteriaceae bacterium | reverse complement strand
TCTTCTAAGGTTAGGTGCTAGGGTTGTTAAGAAGTGTGAACTACTTCCAGGAGTTAACAGATGAAAGGCAATTCAAGATTGGCGGGTGCCAGCCTCGCCATCGCGGTAGCTGTCGCATTCGTCGAGTACGCCGAGGCACAGACGAACGTCCCCAAGCCCCCCTATAAGTACGAGAAATGCTTCGGAATTGTGAAAACCGCGCAGAACGACTGCTTCAGTCCGGCCAATTCATGCGGCAAGACTTCGAAGCGGGACAATGATCCAAACGCCTGGATTTACGTGCCTGCGGGTACCTGCGATAAAATCGTTGGCGGAAGCACCGCGCCTATCACCGGAGCGAATCCGCCGCCGAAAAGCTCGGAGTGATAGTCCTGTGTGGCTGGCCAGCTGGTTTGCGACGCCGTTCATTTCGCTACTTGCCGGAATCGAGGAACAGGCACACAATTCTTCTGTGCGAAGGGCACTGACAGTCCTGCTATCAGCCGTGCTGGTTCTTCGGATTGGCCCGGCATGCGGCTCGCCAACGCGGGGGCGATGGATAGCATGCAATGTTGCTAGAGCAAAATGCCCCGCGCGTCCTTCTCAGATGCCCGCAGACTGCTGCCATATTTCCGCAAGCTCCGATAAGCGAAGCCGGGTATAGGTACCGCACCTCAGCCCACGCTCGTTTACGTAATTCGTCAGCTTGCGTCTTTTGCGCTTCACAAATCTCTGACCTCTCCTTGGTCAGGTATCGTTCGCGCGCTACGCGTCCCAGCGAATGCGGCTCAATCTTCTGTGCTCGCGTCAGATTTGATCCTGCTCAGTAACCGATCGCGTTAGCCAACCGAACTCACTCGATGAGAGCAGCGTTATTGCGCTGCACCAAAAAGACCGATCCGATTCGACGTGCAAGTTTCCGCGTGTGTCGCATCGAAGACAAACAGAGGTAAGGACGATGAAAAGGCTTTCAACGATCTCAGCAGCAGCAGTGCTCGCTACCACGTTCGCGATTCCGGCGTGGGCCGGGCTGACCGGTATGGGACGAACCGCTCCGGAAGCCCAGGCGAATACCGCTCAGACGCAGGTCAATCCCGAGCTGATCGCGAAGCTGCAGGAAGCTTCCGAGGAAGCTGTGCGAGAAGGCAGAAACGGCAACAAGAACAACGCGGAGTTTGTTCTGAAAAACGTTCAGATAAACGACCTTATCGAGCGGCTCAAGAGCGGTCAGAAGGTCGATCCTTCAGAGATCGACCAGGCGTTCGAGCCTGCCCGCGTTTGGTAGGGAAGCAGCCTATTCGATGCAGACCGGTTGGGCGGAGTTCAACGCGACGGCGACCGCGGCGGTTGAGTTTCGCTCTTCTAATTCCTGGCAGGTGTGCAGCTGGATTTTGGCCATTAGCAGGGAATTGATGGCCGCGCCGCGATCGCCTTTGACGAGCGACGCCTTGGCTAGCCCAAGCAGGGCGTTGTACCGATCGGCGCAGCTGGAACCATCCCGAGGCTCCGCCGGTAGGCTGCCATCAGGGCCTTCCGCGCATAAGCGCGGGAGGCTCGCGATGGCGCCGAGCGCCAAGACAGTCACCAACAAAATTGTTGTTCCCGTGCGCATGACGAATAAACTTCCGGTTTTCAAGTGAGCATGGGTCGTGCCACCAAAAAACGACAGGTTTCGGGCGCCGCTATAAGCAGTTCGATGGATTTACGCTCAATAATGAAATGTTCGTCCTGTTTCATTTTGAATGGTTCCATCCAAGGCCTCCGCGCGTGAGCGCGGAAGGGTCGTCCATCAAGACGGTCGCGAACATCGATGCGGCAAGGAGAGCGCCGGGCGTCTGACGTGGTAAAACCTGATCAATTTGCTTCGGTGCTGCGCAGCGGCTCGGCATCTGCTGCGGAAACAGGCACGATTCAGAAGCTGCTCAGTTCGAGATCCGCTGGGATCGTTTCGGCTATCGACCGTGAGTTTTTTAATGAACTCCTCACAAATCGCTTGGCTCGCGAACTCCGTTCCGGTCTGATCCCAGCAGGATATTGGTGCTTCTGAATTCACATTGGCATAAGGGCAGTGTCACTAAACGGTGGCACCATCATATACCAGCCCACAAGCGCGAGCGCGGCGGCGTGACCGGCGCACACCCACGCTTTTCGAGCGATTCTCCGATGCTTACGAAAACCGGCGGACTGAATGGTCGAGGGAAGAGGATTCGAACCAGCGGTACCGTCTGCTTGACGCCTCGTAATGGCTTACTGACCGTTTACTAAGTCGCCCGAGGGTTCGAATCCAGCTCGCTCAAGCGAGCCTCAGGTTTGAGGCATTCTCCTGGGAAATGCGCAAACTGCCGTAGCGCCTGTTCCTTATGCGGCTTCACCACTTTGCTCCTTCCTGGGTGACTTCAGGCCGAAGAACAGCGGACCCGACCAGCGACTTCCCGTGATCGTTCGTGCCATTTGCGACAGCGAATGAAAGCGCCTGGCGACGGAGACGCCACCGATGCTGAAGGTAGTGGAGAATATGGGACCGGAAGCTAAGCGAGCGGCGCCAGTAAGTATTCAACTCACAGCCTATCCGTTTTGACGGAGGCAACTCCGGGATGCTTGTTCGCTCGATTTGCAGTTTTCCGGACGGTGGCGCTAGATTGTGTCATCCACCTTGGACACCAAAACGTAAAGGAGGAGTCACTTATGGCCACTTCTACCAAAGGCGGCTGCATGTGCGGAGCCGTCAGATACGAATGCACCGCCGAACCTATATTTATGGGTAATTGTCATTGCCGCGACTGCCAGCAGGCGAGTGGGAGTGCCTATGCGGCGGCGATCGGGGTGCCACAGAGCGCGGTCAAAATCACCGGAAATGTGAAGTATTACGAGTCGAAAGCCGATAGTGGCCAGTTGGCAAAACGAGGTTTCTGCGCGAGTTGCGGGGCGCGCCTGTTTAGCCTGCCGCCGTTCGCGCCCGACCTTATGGTCATCATGGCGGCCAGTCTGGATGACCCAAGTGTATTCAAGGCGGGGATGAATATCTATACGGCAAGCGCACAACCTTGGGATTACATGGATCCCGCGCTGCCGAAGTTCCCTAAAATGCCGCCGCCGGGGTAACACGATCACCGGCTCCGCGATCGCACCATGATTGGCGTCATGGTCTGCAACTTCGCGCGAGCATTGCCGCTGACGAGAAGAGCAGGCCTTTTCGCCGATCCGTCGGCCTTGCGCAACCGCAGCCGACCCTGAACGTAGGAAGAATTAGGCTGCGCTCCGCTTCGTTTCTATCGCGGAGTTACGCACCGCGCGGCCTACGTGTCCCGCGGCTCAAGGACAGCATCACATAAGCGTCCCGAGCCCGCTTTTCCGATCCGAAGTC
>JAUTWY010000072.1 GCA_030838305.1 Acidobacteriaceae bacterium | reverse complement strand
GCCATCTCGGCGACTCCTTTACTACAAAACCCCTGCTGTCCTTTACAATTCACACAGTCCTAACAACAGGTATTTCTGGTCATAAGCAGTAGCATTTTTCCGCGCCGATACGCCACTCCGCGGGGGGAGAACAGCGGCCTATGCGAGCAATGGTAAGAAGAAGTGTTTTTGTCACTTTGATCGCTTCTGTCAGCGTGCTGGCATGGGCTGAAGGCGGCGCTGCGTCCGCCGCGAAGCGCGATGCCGTTTCTGTGCGCCTTCCGTCCGCGGCTTTCGCGGCTTTGGAAACCATCGATCCCGAGCACATTCGCTGGCACGTTCGCTATCTCTCGCACGATCTTCTGGAGGGTCGCGGCACTGGCCAGCGTGGTGGGGACATCGCCGCCGAATACATTGCCACGCAGTTTGCCGAATATGGATTGAAGCCTGCCGGGGATAATGGGTCGTATCTACAAAAAGTGCCGTTGGTGGGAATTACGACTTTGCCGGAAACGCACTTTTCCCTCTTGCCGAAGCAAGGTTCGCCGATGCACCTGAAGCTCCTCGATGAATACGTTGCATTCGACCAGACCCAGCAGGCGCAATCCGATGTTGATGCCGAGATTGTCTATGTGGGCTACGGCATCGAAGCCCCGGAATATAACTGGAATGATTACAAAGACGTGGAGGTGCGCGGCAAAGTCCTGCTGATGTTGGTGAACGAGCCGCCATCGGACGACCCGAAGTTTTTCAAGGGCAAGGCCCTCACCTACTACGGGCGCTGGACTTACAAATACGAAGAGGCCGCGCGAAAGGGTGCGGTGGGCGTGATTCTCATCCATAAAGAAGACATGGCGAGTTATCCGTGGGAGGTGGTGCGGAACTCGAACTCGGGGGAGAAGTCCTATCTGAAACTGGAAGGCCCAGCGCTGAAAGTTGCGTCGTGGGTGCAGCTGGAGGTGGCGAAGAAGCTGGCCTCGGCTGCAGGCATGGACCTCGACAAGATGATGGCGGACGCGCGCACGCGCGAATTTCATCCCGTGAGCCTGAACGCGAAGTTAAAGGCACGGATGGTGAGCAAGGTGCGGAATTTTGAATCGAACAATGTGGTGGCAATCCTGCCCGGCTCCAGCCGCAAGTTAAAAGACGAAGCGGTGATGTTTACCGCGCACTACGATCACCTGGGCGTTCGTCCCGATGCAGCCGGGGACAACATTTATAATGGCGCGGCTGACAATGCCACAGGCTGCGGCATTCTGCTTGAGCTGGCGCGCGCCTTCAGCGTAGCCAGGGAACATCCGGCGCGCTCGCTGATTTTCGCCGCAGTCACAGCAGAAGAGCAAGGATTATTGGGTTCAGAATATCTGGGCAAGCATCCGCCGATTCCGGCAGGGAAGATTGCCCTGGATTTGAATTACGACGATGTGCAGCCACGAGGAGCGCCGGAAGAGGTCGAAGTTTCCGGCGCAGAGCGCACCACGTTCTATCCCTGGGTGCAGGCGACGGCGAAAGAATTCCGCCTGGCGATTCGTCCCGATGCCCGCCCCGAAGCGGGACATTTCTACCGTTCCGATCATTTCAGTTTGGCTCGCGTCGGCATTCCATCGTTCTCAATCAACGAAGGGATGAAGTTCAAAGGTCACGACGAAGCCTGGGGCTTGGCGCAGGACAAAGAGTACACGGAGAAGCATTATCACCAGCCCAGCGATGAATACCATCCGGAAATGAACTTCGTCGGCGACGCCGCCATGGCGCGTTTTGGATTCGCGCTGGCGTGGGAAGCGGCAAGCGCCGCCAAGCTCATCGGCTGGCAGAAGGGCGATGAGTTCGAGGCGGCGCGGGTGAAGAGCCAGTAGTTAGCTACCTCACCTCGCCGGGCACGGCGCGCCCGCAGCCTGCCACTGCTTCACCTTTGCGGAAAATTCATCATGCGGTATGGGAACGGGCGTTCGTCCCTCTCCCGGATTCCAGCCCCACCCTACCAGCTTATCTTCCGTCAGGTGTTCGACCAGTTGATCGAGGTTCCGGCCTTTGTTTTGCTTCGGATCTTTGATTGACGCGCAGAGCAGCGCATCGGTCAGGCCCTGCCAGCTCATCGGCATGTTAGCGGGCGGCAATCCCCACTGCGGCGCTCCGGGCGGCAAGTGTGCGCCCGCGAGATTGTGATCCTGATGGCAGGTGCTGCACTTTTCCGCAGTGACGCCGTGGCCGTCCGGCCCGCGCCTGACGTTCATCGTGTGGCGATGCCCGTCGTCTCCCTGCCGCGGAAAATCTCCCTTTGAGTGGCAGTTCATGCAGCGCGGATGCCGCAGTACTGGAACAAATGCCGTGAAGAGTGTGCCATCGTTGCTGGCGCCAACCGCTGCATGAGCCGCCGCCGACGGTTCGGCTGCAACTAAGGGACGCGAAACCCACAGCGCTCCCGCGAAGGCCGCCAAGGTGAAACCAGCGATGAACGAATGCGTGGGCTTCATACGGCCTCCGTCATACGAATGGGCAATCTGCGGATTCGCTTGCCGGTCGCGGCGAAAATCGCATTAGCGATTGCCGGAGCGGCACAGGGGACGCCCGGCTCTCCGACGCCACCGGATTTTTCGTGATTCTCCACAATATGCGTTTCAATCTCCGGGCACTCATTCATTCGCATTACAGGGAAAGTGTTGAAGTTGGTTTGTTGCAAGCGCCCACTCTCGAAGGTCAGTTCCTGAAACAATGCTGCCGACGCCCCGAAGATAGCTCCTCCTTCAGCCTGTGCCGCAATAATCCCGGGATTCACATACTCTCCGCAATCAATGGCGCAGACCATCCGGTGTACGCGAACCCTGCCCTCGGAAACCGACACTTCCGCGACTTGCGCAGCGTAACTGCCGAAGGCAAAGTGCACCGCGATCCCGCGCCCCACGCCCTTCGGCAAAGGCTTATCCCATCCTGCTTTGTTCGCGGCGAGATCGAGCACGCCAAGATGCCGAGGCTGTTTCTGCAACATCGCCCGCCTGAACTGGTAAGGATCTTTTTGCGCGAGCGCGGCCAGTTCATCCACAAAACTTTCGACCGCGAACGCAGTATGCGAGTGTCCCACCGAACGCCACCACTGCACGGGCACATTGATTTCGGGCTGATGCGATTCCACCGCCACGTTCGGAATCGCGTAAGGAAGATCGTCAACGCCCTCGACCGATGCGGGATCATAATCTTTTCCCTTCATCATCATGGCCGCGAACGGCGTTCCCGCCATAATCGATTGCCCCACCAGTCGCGATCTCCAACCGACAGCATTGCCACTCGCATCGACTCCACCCTCAATTGCATGCAGGAACGCGGGACGATACCATCCGCCCGCCATGTCGTCTTCGCGCGTCCAAATTACTTTGACCGGAACTCCCGCCGCTTTGGCAACGTGAACCGCCTCCACGACAAAGTCTGATTGCGGGTTGGCTCGACGTCCGAAGCCGCCGCCCAGGAAAGTGGTGTGAAGTTGAACTTTCTCCGGCGGCAATCCTGCGATCTTCGCCGCGTTGGCCCGATCGATGGTCTGGAACTGCGATCCCGTCCACACCTCGCAGGAGTCGGCGCGCAAATCCACGGTGCAGTTCAAGGGCTCCATCATCAGATGCGAGAGGTAGGGAACTTCGTAAACTGCCTCGGTCTTCTTTGCGGCACCCGCAAGCGCACTCTCAGCGTCGCCATCTTTGCGCACGCTCGTGCCCGGTGACTTCGCGCGGTCGCGGAAATCCTGCATCATCTTGCCGGTGTCGAAGGTTTGCATGCTGCCCTCGTCCCACTCAACACGAAGCGCATCGCGCGCAACCTTCGCTTGCCAGAACGTATCCGCAATCACTGCCACGCCCGCCGGAATCGCGATAATCTTGCGGACTCCCGGCATCGAACGCGCCCTCGCGTCGTCAAAGCTCTTCATCTTTGCCCCGAAAATCGGAGGCCGCGCGATCACGGCCGTCATCATCCCCGGCAATTTCACATCGATTCCGAATTCAGCTTTGCCATTCAACTTCTCGGGAGTGTCGAGCCGCTTGATTGGCTTGCCGATCAACTTGAAGGTCTTCGGATCTTTCAGTTGCACATGCTCCGGTGGCGTCAGCTTCGCCGCCGCGGCCGCGAGATGTCCGTAGGTCAGCTTGCGATTCGATCCATTCAGCACCGCTCCTGATTCCGTGCGGCATGAGGCGGCGTCCACATTCCATTGCTGCGCTGCTGCGGCGATCAGCATGGCACGCGCCGCCGCGCCCGCCTGGCGGAATTGCTCCAATCCCGACCACACGCTGGAGCTTCCTCCCGTCATTTGCATGCCGAAGGCCGGGTGATTGTACTTGGGGTCAACGGGGGCAGGTTCGTAGCCCACCTTGGTCCAATCCGCATCAAGTTCTTCCGCCAGAAGCATGGGCAAGGACGTGTAGACGCCCTGTCCCATCTCCGAGTGATTCACGATGACGGTGACTCGTTCGTCGGTGCCGATGCGAACGAATGCGTTCGGCATAAAAGTGTTTGCGGATGGTTGCTGAGCGGAAGCCCGCGCACTGAGTCCCGGAAAATGAAAGCCAATCAGCAAGCCGCCGCTGGCCGCAATGGTGGCTTTCAGAAAATCGCGACGCTCCATGCCTGAGCCTGGCTGCACAACGCTCATTTTTCGGCGTATCATCGCGCGCCTCCCTTGGCCACCATCTCGGCAGCCCGGTGAATCGCCTTTCGAATTCGCGGATATGTTCCGCAACGACAAATGTTGCCGGTCATAGCCTCATCAATGTCTTCATCGCTGGGCTTCGGCTTCTCGCGCAGCAGCACCGCGGCACTCATCAGTTGTCCCGATTGGCAGTAGCCGCATTGCGGCACATCCTCTT
>JAUTWY010000066.1 GCA_030838305.1 Acidobacteriaceae bacterium | reverse complement strand
ATGCGTGGAGGATGTGGAGGCGGCCGTGCGCCACCTCCGAATCGGGCGCAGTGTTCTCTACAATTTGGTGCATCGTTACAGGCAACGACCCCAGACTTCATCGCTTCTTCCCTTGAAGAGGGGGCGGGACACCTATACCACTGTCTTGAACCAGAACCGGGAGCTGTTGCTGGACTCTTGCATACGGGAGTTCTACTTAAGGCCCGAGCGGCCGTCGCTTGCAGCTCTTATTCAGGAGGTCAAACGCCAGTTCTCCGAGCAACAGCTGTCTGCTCCGAACTACCGCACGGTGAGGCGACGTGTGGAGGCACTGGATTTGCGGCTCGTCATCCAAAAACGGGAGGGATCAAAGAAAGCGTGCGAGAAACTTGGTCCGTTCACCATTTCCACTTTAAGGCCCGAGTTCCCGATGGACGTCTTGCAAATTGATCACACACCGGTGGATGTGATTGTCGTAGACAAAGAGCAGCGGCTTGCATCGGTCGCCCGTGGTTGACTCTCGCGATTGACGTGGCCTCCCGCATGGTGGCCGGATTCAATGTCTCACTCTGGGCCCCATCCGCTCTTTCCGTTTCCCTCACCCTTTCGCACGCCGTGCTGTCGAAGGCTAACTGGCTGGCTGATCGGGAACTGCACAATCTGGATTGGCCGGCAGCCGGCTTGCCAAGAATGATTCACGTCGACAACGGAAAGGAATTTCATTCCGAAGCGCTCGTCCGAGGCTGTCAGGAATATGGCGTTCAACTTGAGCACAGGCCGCGAGGACAGCCACATTTCGGCGGCCATATCGAACGGTCCATTGGCACGATGATGGGAGCCATTCATCTACTGCCAGGGACAACATTTTCCAATGTGAAAGAGAAAGGCGCCTACGCATCTGAAGGACGCGCGAGACTCACGTTGCCAGAGTTGGAACGGTGGCTCGCTCTCCAGATCGCCGGAGTCTATCATCTATCGATCCATTCAGCTCTCGGTATGGCACCTCTGGCCGCGTGGCAACAAGGCATTGCGAAAAGAAGGAACCCTGTCCGCCACCCAGCGAATGAAAGCGAGTTCTTCCTCGACTTTTTGCCCGCCGTCCCGAGACAAATACAAAGGGACGGGATTCACTTTTACAACATTCGCTACTGGGACAACACTCTGAGCCCGTGGGCCGGGCGCTTGAAACAGCCGCTCCTCGTAAAATATGATCCGCGCAATCTTTCTCGCGTCTATGTGCGCGACCCGAATGGACGCCATTGGCCCGTTCCCTACGCAAGTCTTGGTCAGCCGCCAATCTCTCTTTGGGAATTGGAAGAAGCCCGCAAACAATTGCGCAAGCAGGGCAAACACACCCAGGCCGAACAGGCGATCTTCACTAACATTCTGGAACAGCGCCGCATCGTGAGCGCCGCAGTTTCAACCTCCAGGCGACGACGCCAGCAAGAAAAGACTCCGGCCGATTCAGCAACTCCTCTTGGAACCAATCCTCAAAACACTTCGGCGAATGATGCCTCCCTTGAAATCAAGCCGTACCCGGTAGAAATCTGGGAGGGCAATTGAATCCCGACGAGTTATCCCACCTGCAGCCTCCCTGCCGAGATGCCGTAATGTTGAGCAATGACGAGCGCATCCATTGGCTTCGTCAGGAGCGCTGGATACAGTTCCGCGCGCCGAACGAATCCTGGAACGGCTGTTGGACCTCGTCGATTATCCTCCCCGAGATCGCATGCCTTGTCTCGTGATATACGGCGCAACTGGCATGGGCAAGACTCGACTCATTCAAAGGTTTCTGCGGGATAACCGTTCACACTTCGATCGGAAGCTGGGGAAAACGCGCGTGCCCGTCGTATCCATCCAGATGCCTCCCGCGCCTAGTGAACGTGATTTGTACGAGGAGATTCTGAATGGCATGAGCGGCGTCTTTGCTCAGGCCACGAGTGTCACCACTCTGCGTCATCGAATTCGCGCTTTAGCGCGCCAGCTCGAGGTGCGAATGCTGATCATCGACGAGATCCATTCGCTTCTCGCCGGTTCGTTCCGGGAGCAGCGGATCATCTTGAACGCAATTCGTTTTCTCGCCAACGACCTTCGGATACCGCTGGTCTGCGCTGGAACGAATGATGCCAAGCAGGCATTGATGACAGACCAGCAATTGGCCGACCGCTTTGAGGCCGCCGAACTACCAGCATGGGAAAACGACTCGGCTTTTCAGCAGCTACTGCTGAGTCTCGAGTCTATACTCCCCCTGCGGCTGCCTTCAGATTTTCGCGATCCAAAGGTTCATCAAAGAATTCTTAGCTTAACGGAGGGAGTGTTGGTTCGCATCTGCCGCCTCGTTGAAACAGCAGCGGCAGAGGCTATTCGCAGTGGTCAGGAACAGATCAGTCTCGCGCTGCTTAAGGATGACCTTGTCACGGCGTCTTTGATCTCTATAGCCGATCGGCGCAACCGCCGAGTGTCCGTGCGATGACCGAAGGATGCGCTCCGGTGCGTTTGCCCTTCACACCGAAACCCCTTCGCACGGAACTATTGTCGTCCTGGTGGCTGCGCGTGGCCGCTGCCAACTTCGTCTCGGCCCGCGAGTTGCTGTGCGGATTCCACTCCCGTCATCCGGACGTTCCCCTTCCTTCTTCGCTGGACAGCTGTCTAGATCCTGTTTTTCTCAGAGCCATCGCGCACTTCTGCCGTGTACCAATCGGCGCTCTTCAGTCCCTTGATCTTGTGCAACGTCTACCGCATTCACAGCATGCGCTGCTGCTTCGCTTTGGGTCGGCTTCGCCGTCGTGTCATCGCCACTGCGACCTGCGTGTCGGATATGCGTTCTGCCCTACCTGCATTGCTGAACACCCCATCGTCCATGTGCCATGGGACTGGTGCCTTGCCTGCCTCGTTTGCTGTTCCGTCCATGGCACCTCTCTTCAGCCTGGCTGTCACTCCTGCGGCGAGCCCGATCCAATCAGCTTCGTTGTGCCACCCACGCACGCTTGCTGGTCTTGCGGAGCTGATCTAACAAGCGGGCCTCGCACTTTAGACGGCCTTCGAAGAACCCGCGTCGCAGTCGTCGAGCGGGCATACCGGGAGGCGCTCCTCGGGGTTGCTCCCGACCCCAGACTCCTCGGCCAAGTCAGTGACCGCCAATTTCGATGTTTTGTCGACGACATGCTCCAACTGCTCACCCGTGACCCGAGGCAGCAGCAGATATTGCAGAAGATCTGGAAGCAGCACACCACGCTGCCGCCCGGGAGTCTTCTCCTCGCCACGATAGCCGGGCTTATCCTAAACGCCACCCCTAGCTCAGACCCTCGACTCCGCAGCATTCGCTACCGCAAGAGTCTGAAGCTCTGGGCCGACCTCTTGCC
>JAUTWY010000055.1 GCA_030838305.1 Acidobacteriaceae bacterium | reverse complement strand
ACGAATGGCTCTGTGCGGCACGCCTGAAGGCGCGCCCTGATACGAATCCTAGCTTTCGGACTGCGAGTTAGCAGATGACCTAGGGGCGCGTGATTACTTCGTTGGGGGATGAGGGAAGGACGAATTTCACGTTGCGGGCGGAATTGGTTTGCAGGGTTTGAGACAGATCGAGAGTAGAGAGATCGATCTTTTTGTTCCAGTATCCGTCGCTGTAGAAGTCGCCACGGGCATAGAGGAATCCGTCGGCAATAGTGTAGTCGTGGACTTCTTCGCTGTGTCCATCGCGAAAGACCAAAACCGCGGCGGGTAAGTCTCGGGCCGGAGATGCGGCGGCGATCATTGGCGCTGAGGCATTCGCCGAATTCTGGGTGAGGGGCTTATTGGAAGGGCTGCGAGTCGATTTCGGAGATGGAGTAATGTCTCGATGAATATTGCCGGGTGCCGGTGAGAGAGGCAGAGCTTCGCCATCGATGGCAGCGCTGCTGACACGGACATAGCGGTCGCCCTGGAGTTCGATCAACAGCGGCTGAGAGGAAGAAGGTGCCTGAGGGTTGTCAGGTGGTCCCGCAAAACCTTGGGAGCCGGATAGAGCGCGTACAGCTGGCAAAAGAAATGAGGACGTCTGAGAGGGATCGCCAGTTGAGGAGAAGTCCTCGGGATTGAAGGAGTCGCCGAAGAATGGCGAGAGAAAAGAAGTTCCGGGCAAAGACTGGTGATGACTGGAGGATGGATGCTGGTGGCGTGTGCGGGCAAAACTTCCGGGGGGCAGGTTGAAGTGTGGCGTGGCGGGTACGGTCAGGGTTCTTTGCGCCAGGGCGCAGGGCGCGAAAGCTGTGAGCAGGGCGAGAGCCACTAGGAGGCGATGGTGTTGGTTTCCTGCTGAGTTTACTTTGGTGCAGGCATTCCGCGGGCAGGAGTGCCCGCGCCACACGACCCGCCACACGAGCTTGTGATACATGCGCATTAGTTTGCCTGAGCGGACGGCGGCAACTGGAAGGGGACGCCGCGATCGTCGTTTTGTTTTTGGGTGGCCGGGAGATCGAGATCCGCAAGAGCGATCTTCCGGGGATGGCCCAGAGTCAGATCGTAGAGCGTTTGACTGACGATGGCGTAGTTGCCAACCTCCAGTTGATGACCGTCTTTGAAAACGAGAACGGTTGAGGGTTGCGGCGGTTCGGGAGTTCGTTCGGCGCTGGGCTCGGATGCGGGCGGGTCATTTGGCATCGACTCGGTTGACGCACTCGAATGAGCGTGGGCGGGACCTGGGTACGATGGCGGAATGTATGAGTCACGTCCCGAACCGCGGCGGTCAAAGATGGTGGGCCCTCCCTGATAGTAGGAGTCATCATCCTCATCTGCCGGGTCGGATTCGTTAACGTCGACAGAGTAGGGGACCGGCACAGCATAGACGTAGGGGTAGTAGGCGCTGCCGTTCACAATATGGTGGTGGGGATGGCCGCCGTTGTGGGGGAATTGATTATGAAAATTGACGCCGGAGCGGGCTGGAGCGAATCCGTTACGGCCGAGCGAAGTGACGCTGGGCGGAGTTCCGTTGATAGCGCGACCACCGAAGCCGGGAGAAGTTACGGATGGAGGGGCGCCGTTGATTTGCGCGGAACCAGAAGAGAGAAAAAGAAGAAGCGGGAGCACGAGCATCCCGAAAAGCGCCAGCGGAGCCGGAATCGAGCGCTGCACAGCTTTATGATACTCCAAGCGCGGAGTCATTGCGCACCTCGAAGTCTACGGTTTTAGATCGTGGGCGGGGGCGGGAGATGCGGGGAAAAGTGTAGAGAATTGTCAGCGGGAAGAAAATCAAAAATCTTTACCACCGGGGTTCACAGAGGTTCGCGGAGGAAGGCGCCGGAAGGGCTGCGCCATTCGCAATCAGCCTTTGGGAACTTGGGCGAGGGCAAGGACGCTCCAGAGGACGTAGGCTCCCACCAATCCCCAGACGCAGGCGGTCACGAGAAGATGAAAGGGAGTTTCCATGAGGTCGGCGAGGATGCCGGAGACGAAGATCAAGAGGAACGGGATCGATGCGAGCAGGAATCCCGCGCCGGCGACGTGAGGATGGGCCATCCCTAGTCCCATGAAAAGGAGGGCAATGATTCCAGGAGATGTGTTGCCGAAGTAGCGCGTGCGAGGCCAGAAAATGTAAGTGGCGATTGCGATGGGCAGGAGCATGGCGAGGGCGGGACATGCACGGAGGATTTGCAATCCCACTTGGCGGTAAACACCCAGGACGGTAAAGGCGCGCCAGGTTGCTCCCCAAAAGGAGGTGCGCCGCAGACTTTCGGAGAAAGCGTGAACGTGGAAAAAGTATGTGGCGAAGAGTAGTGCGAGCGCGATCAGAGAGGCGGTGGTCCAGATGGTAAAAGCTGCGCCACGGCGGATGGGCGCCAAGTAGAGCAGAAAGGCGAGGGCGCAGGGTACGACGACGATCATGGAGAACTGGGATCCTACGGCGATCGCGAGGGAGATGCCGAGGAGCACGATGCGGCGCCAGTTCCAGAGAACGACTTCGCGCGGGGCGTAGAGAGTATGAGCGACGGCGATGGCGGTGAAGATGGCGCCGAACGATCCCCAGGCGGCGAGTATTTCAGGCTCGGTGTGCCAGACGGCGCTGGCCTGGATCATGGAAGGAGAGAAGCAGTAGAGAGTGAGGGCGAGGAAGCCGCCGGTGTTTCCGCAAAGACGGCGTGCAACGTACCACAAGGATGCGCCGAGAAAGACGCCGCAGGCGAGGAATGGAATGCGCGGAAGCCAGCGCCAGTGCGGGGAGGATTCGGAATCGAGCAGACGCTGAGGCCAGGCGAGCAAGGGAGCGGCAGTTACGAGTGAGAGCAGCGGGGAGTGCTCGGTGTCGAAGCCGTCGTTGTCTTGTGAGATTTCTACTGGCAGAGTGCCGAAAGGATCGGGATACGGTGCGCCTGCGATGCTGCCACCATGGAGTTGTCGCCAGCCTGCGGTGATGCGGGCTTGCTCGGAGGCGCTGGGGCCGTCGGAGGCGCTGAATTCAGACAGGTGCAGTTCGGAATGGACCAGCCATGCGGCTTGTGCCAGGAAGGCCAGAAGCAAGGTTCCAGCGAGAAACTGCGGACGGCCGAACCGTTCGCGGGTGAAAAATCGGGTCATAAGGGTGAGCCGAGTGTTTTACCATGGCGCAGGCAGTTTGGGGAAACTTCTGCCTAAATTCGTTAACCCCTAAGGACATGAAGTTACACGAAGGCATGAACGAGGAGATAAACATTTCGAGTGAGGAGCAGGGGCGGTCGAGGCCTGAAGCGCTGACACCGGCTCCGGATCTCGCGGTGCAGCCATCCTACGTGCGAACTGTGTTTCTTGGGCCGGAGGGGCTGAGGGCGGGATGGGGGCTGGCATTCTATGTGGCGATGTTTTACCTGATGCAGTTTGTGGTCGCTCGATGGGCTGGGTCGCTGAAGCTCGGGGCGAGCGAGCTTTGGCCAATGATGTGGGAGGAGTTCGGGGTGGTGGTAGCGGCGGTAGCGCCGGCAGCGGTGCTGGCGAGAGTCGAGAAGAGGCCGTGGGGCGTGTATGGTCTGCCGGGGCGGGAGGCGTTGGGGAAATTGTTTTGGGTGGGTGTGGTGTGGGGGTTCGCGAGTATCACGCTGCTGCTCGGTGCGATGTACGGACTGCGAGTGTTTGATGCAGGGCACCTGGCGATGCATGGGGCGCGAATTCTGAAGTTTGCTGCCTTCTGGGCTGCGTTCTTTCTGCTGGTGGGATTCTTCGAGGAATTTTTTCTGCGTGGATATTCCCAATTCACATTGACGCGAGCGATCGGCTTCTGGCCGTCAGCGGTAGTGTTGTCCTGCCTGTTTGGCCTGATTCACTCGCAGAATGCGGGCGAACAGTGGCCTGGGTTGCTGGCAGCGGCTGTGATTGGTTTCTTTTTCTGCTTAACTTTGCGGCGCACGGGCAGCCTATGGTTTGCGGTGGGATTTCACGCGGCGTGGGATTGGGGAGAAACGTTTGTTTATTCAGTGCCGGATAGCGGGACTCTGTTTCCGGGACATCTGTTGAAGTCCTCGTTTCATGGGCCGCGATGGCTTACGGGGGGAATGGTTGGTCCTGAGGGCAGTGTGCTGTGCTTTGTGGTGATTGCGGCGGTATGGATCACGTTCGATAGAGTGTATCGGGAAGTGAAGTACGAAGTGGCGAGAGCAAAGGATCTTTAACACAGAGGACGCGGCGGATTACGGGGTAGAGCTGTAACTTCCCGGTTTGGAAACCGTAAAGAAATCTGCGCATTCGCTTTCTCCTAATATTCGCCTGAGCTTATACTCCTTTCCATGGATGCGGAAACGGATCTGTTGACGCCGCTGAAGAAGTATTGGGGTTACAGCGCGTTTCGTCCGCTACAAGAACGGATTGTGCGCAGCCTGCTAGCGGGGCACGACGCGTGCGTGGTGATGCCGACGGGCGGGGGTAAGTCGTTGTGCTATCAGTTGCCGGCGGTGGCGTCGGCGGGGACGGCGGTGGTGATTTCTCCGCTGATCGCGCTGATGCAGGATCAGGCAACGCAGCTGGCGCAGATGGGGATTCCCGCGGCGGTGCTGAACAGCACGCTTAGCGAAGGCGAGCAGGCGAAGGTGATGAGCCGGGCGCGGGAGGGTGATTATCGGCTGCTTTATGTTTCGCCGGAGCGAGTAGCGCGAGGCGACACTGTGAGCTGGCTGCAGCAGGTGCCGGTTACTTTTTTCGCGATTGACGAGGCGCACTGCATTTCTGAGTGGGGACATGAGTTTCGTCCGGAGTACCGGCAGTTAAACAAACTGCGGTCGAAGTTTCCGGATCGCCCGATCGCGGCTTTTACGGCCAGCGCCACCAAGCATGTGCGGCACGACATTCTGGCGCAATTGCAGTTGCGCAATCCCGACAAATATATTGCCAGCTTCTACCGGCCAAACTTGCGCTATCTGGTGCGCCGGTGTCAGGGGCTGGAGCAAATGGAGTTGCTGGTCAATGCGCTGCGCAGTTACGCGGGCAGCAATGTGATTGTTTATTCTCCAACGATTAACCGGGTCGAGGAGACGGTAGATTTTCTGGAAGACCACGACATTGCTGCCGTCGGCTATCACGGCAAGATGGGATCGGAAGAGCGGCGGCGGAACCAGGAACGCTGGATGTCGGATGACGTGAGAGTGCTGGTAGGGACGATTGCTTTTGGGTTGGGCATCAACAAGGCGGCGGTGCGGGCGGTGATTCACCTGTCACTGCCAAAGTCGATTGAGCAGTACTACCAGGAGGCGGGACGCGCCGGGCGCGATGGCGAGAGCGCGGATTGCGTATTGCTCTGGCAGAAGAAAGATGCAGGGCTGCTGGGTTTTTTCGCCAATCAAATTACCGATGGGGCGGAGCGCGAGCGGGCGTGGGAGCGGTACCGGATCGTCCGCGAGTTTGTGGAGTCACGACGCTGCCGTCATCGGCAAATCTGCGCGCATTTTGGGGAAGCTCCGAAGTGGGAGAAGTGTGACGCTTGCGATGTTTGCGGGAGCGCGGCGGAGTGGATGGCGAAGTCTGCCGCTCAGAGCGCGGGCAGGGCGGCTAGGAGAAAGCGGTTGACCTTGGAACGGCTTCCGGCCCCGGCGGTGGGTTCTGAGGACGAGGAACTGCGCGAATATCTGCGCGAGTGGCGGCGGGTGATGGCCAAAGAGAAGAACGTTCCTGCCTACATTGTGCTGCACGATTCTTCGTTGGAGGAGATTTGCCGGAGGCAGCCCAAGTTGTATGCGGAGCTTCGCGAGATTGCGGGAATCGGCGAGCGCAAGGTGGAAATTTATGGTCAGCCGATCCTGGATGCGCTGGAGCGATTTCGACAAGGGGAGCGGGCCGGCGGCGCTGAACGGAAAGTAAAGCCTGCGGATGAAACCTTTCGTTTGCTAGGGGAAGGCAAAACTCTGGAGGAGATCGCGCAGATTCGAGGACGGCAGCTATCAACCATCGTAAATGGAGTCGCCAATCTGCTGGAGATGGGACTGATTGAATTTCAGTCCGAGTGGGTGAGTGAGGAGAAGCAATCGCTGATTGGCGCGGCGTGCGCACGGGCGGGGTTCGAGCGGCTCAAGCCGGTGAAGGATATTTTGCCTCCGGAAATTACCTATGATGAGATTCGGCTGGTGGTGGCGAGACTGCGACGGGAGCAAGCCCTGAACAAGACTGAAATTCCCGCATAGCTTTCGCGCTCGTCGCCCTCAGCGGCTGAAGCCGTTTTTCAATGGACGATTTATCGCAGCGCTGGAAACGCTGCGCCACCCAAAAATCAATCCTTTCTCCATGCGGCTCTAGGGATTGAGAACTTGCCGGGCGGCATCATTTCCCGAACGGATGCAATCCGGGATGCCGATGCCGCGGTAGCCGTTGCCGGCGAGCGCGAGGCCAGGGAAGTGCCGGCGCAGGCGCTCGATGCGGTCCAGACGTTCGAGATGACCGACGCCGTACTGCGCCATCGCGGATTTCCATTTACGGACGCGGGCAAATAGGGGCATCGCGCGAAGGCCCAGAATCTGTTGCAGTTCATTCCGGACGATGGCGATGATGGCGTCGTCGGAAAGCTGCCAGATGTTATCCGCGTTTGATCCCGCAAAGAAGCAACGCAGCAGGGCGCGATCGTTGGGTGCGCGGTAGGGGAATTTGTTGTGGACGAAAGTTGCGGCCAACAGGCGCTTGCCTTCGTTACGCGGGACCAGAAATCCGAAACCGGGAGGAAGTGAGTGGCGGACATCGCGGTCGTAGCCGAGTCCGACAGTGATGGAAGAGGTGCAACCGATGGCGGCAAGTTCGCCGGATAACTCAGGGCTGCAGGTTGAGAGAATCCGTGCGGCGGACAGCGCAGGGACAGCCAGAATGATGGAGTCGTATTGCCTGGATTCCAAAGCGCTTGAAATTGTCCAGCCTCCAGCTTCGGCTTTAGCAGCCTGCACAAGTGTATTGATAAGCAAGGAAGACGGATTGAGCTTTGCCATCAGCGTGTCGGTCAGTTGCTGCATGCCATTCTTGAGAGAAGTGAAAAGTGGCGGTGCGGATTGGTTTGACGGGTGCGGGCTTTTCTTTCGAGCGGCGAGCATGGCACGGCCGAGACTGCCGTGAGTGCGCTCCATTTCGGCAAAGCGAGGTAGAACAGCGCGCACGCCAAGGCTGGCGGCTTCGCCGCCGTAAATCCCGGAGAGCAGCGGGTCGGCCAGGCGGTCGACCATTTCCCCGCCGTAGTGACGTTCCACGAACGAAGCAACGCTTTCATCACTGTCGGCGCTGCGTGGCGGGTGAAATAACTCCTGCGCCATGCGGACCTTCGTGCTCCAGGAAAAAAGCGGCGAGAAAGCGGTGGGCAGGATTTTTGTCGGGACCATGAACATGAGCCCGTCAGGCATGGGAATGAGGCGTCCGCGGACGAAAATATAGGTCTTGCGATCGGCGTCGTTAGATCCAATCAGCTGATCGCCGAGACCGAGTGCGCGGCAGAGATCGGCGGCCCAGGGCTTTTCGGTGATGAAGGAGTCTGGGCCGGCTTCGACAAGGCAGCCTTGGATGTGTTCCGTGCGCAGAACTCCACCGAGACGGGACGACGCTTCATACACCGTGTACTCGACTGTGCCGGCGCGGCGATGTTCTTCGAGGGTGAAGGCGGCGGCGAGTCCGGAGACGCCGCCGCCGATGATGGCGATGCGAGTCACGGCTTCGGGCTTCCGGCTTTCGGCTTCCGGCCTCCGGATTCGAGCTCGCGAGAGTTGGTCGCTAGAAGCGATGCGGAATAGTCTTGCACCAGACGGGTCAGGTTTTTCACGTTCTCGACCGGAGTTTCCGGCAGGATGCCGTGGCCAAGGTTGAAGATGTGGCCGGGGTGTCCGGCGGCGAGTCGAAGAATTGCCTCCGCCCGAAACTTTAATTCTTTCCAATCGGCGAAAAGCAGAACGGGATCAAGATTGCCTTGTACGGCGCAACGATGTTTGAGGTCGCTCCATCCTTTATCCAAGGGAATGCGCCAATCGAGGCCGATGACGTCGGCTCCGGTCTCCTTCATCGCCGGAAGAAGCGTAGCGCTGTCAGTGCCGAAATAAATTACGGGAGCAGCAGTCTTCTGCAGGCGCTTGACGAGCGTGCTGACATGCGGCAGAACATAGCGGCGATAATCTTCCACACTCAGACAACCGACCCAACTATCGAAAATCTGAATGACGTCGGCTCCGGCGCGAACCTGGGCCGAGGAGTATTCGGCGGTCACATCGACGAGTTTGCGCATCAACTGATCCCACGCGGCGGGAGCGTTGTACATCATCTTCTTGGCGTGGAGGTAATGGCGGGAGCCGCCGCCTTCGATCATGTAGCTGGCAAGAGTGAATGGCGCTCCGCAAAAACCGATGACGGGAAGTTTTCCGGCAAAATGTCTCGCAACCAGGTTCACTGCCTCGGCGACATATCCCAGCTCAGCGGCACGGTCGGTGCGGAGTTGAGCAATGTCTTCCGCCGAACGCAGTGGCTTCTCGATGACAGGCCCTTCTCCGGCGGAAAAATGAAAGGCTAGTCCCATCACTTCCAGCGGAAGCAGGAGGTCGGCGAAGATGATCGCGGCGTCGACGCCGAGAAATTCAGCGGCGGTGATAGTGACTTCGGCGGCGAGCTCAGGCTTCTTGCAAATCTCGAGCAGCGAATGTTGCTTGCGGACGGCGCGGTACTCGGGCATGTAGCGTCCAGCCTGGCGCATGAACCAAACCGGGGTGCGATCGACGGGCTGCGACTTGCAGGCTTGAACAAAGATAGAATTAGGCGCAGACATGAACCGATTACTGTAGCACCTGCGGGTCGAGATTTGCGCGCCCAAGGCGGTGCGGCACCGAAATTGGGTGTGCAAAGACGATGGGTTGATGGGACTCTCAAGAAACAATCACGTTGCAACTGTCGTGGCGGCGGGCCTTCTGTCGCTTTTAGCAGGACTGGCGGCTCAGACCTCCGATCCTAAAGCGCAAGCTGCGTCCACCCCAACCTTCTATAAGGATATTGTTCCGATACTCCAGCAGAAGTGTCAGAGTTGCCACCGGAGCGGAGAGGCGGCACCGATGCCACTGGTTTCCTACGAACAGACGCGGCCCTGGGCGGCGAAGATCACGGCTGCGGTTGAAATGAAAATGATGCCACCGTGGTTCGCCGACCCGAGATATGGATATTTTGCGAATGATCCGTCGTTGAGCGATGAGCAGATTGCCACGATTGGAAACTGGGCAAAGGGGGGAGCGCCATCGGGGAATCCCGAGGACGCGCCCGCTCCGCGCAAGTGGAGTGAAGGTTGGAATATCCCCCGGCCGGATGCGGTCGTGAAGATGCCGACGCCGGTGCGGATTCCGGCGCGAGGCGAGCTGGAATACACGTACGAAATTGTGGCCACGCATTTTACTGAAGACAAATGGGTGCAGATGGCGGAGGTGCGGCCTTCGAGTGCGGCGCACGTACACCATGCGGTGGTTTACATCCGGCCTCCGGATTCGGCGTGGCTGCGGCATGCGCCGGTGGGCGGGCCGTTCACGGCATCGATGTTGAGCGATCCCGAAGAGCGGCTGCAGGCGCACGAGACTACCAGCGATCTGTTGCTGGTGTACGCGCCGGGAAGTGCGCCAGACCAGTGGGCTGAGGGGATGGCGAAGTTTGTCCCGGCAGGATCGGATCTTGTGTTTCAAATGCATTACACCACGAACGGAGATGCGGCGAGCGAAGAGACCAGCGTCGGTCTGGTGTTCGCGAAGAGTCCCCCGAAACAGAGAGTGATTACGCTGCAATTAAATAATCACGCTCTTGTGATTCCCCCGGGTGCCGAGGATTTTCGCGTAGAGGTGCAAGGCACGCTGCCCAATGACGCAACGCTGCTGAGCCTGTTTCCTCATATGCACCTGCGGGGGAAACGATTTGAATATGACATTATTCATGAGGACGGAAGGGTGGAGACACTGTTGCGTGTGAATTATCACTTTCACTGGCAGTTGAGCTACAGGCTGGCGGAGCCGCGAGAATTGAAAGCCGGAACAAAGCTGCGCGCCGTGGCGTGGTATGACAATTCCAAGAACAATCCGCACAATCCGAATCCGGAGAAGACGGTCACGTGGGGAGATCAGACTTCGGAGGAAATGATGGTGGGATTTTTCGATGTGGCCATTCCGGCTGCGATGGACAAGTGGAAATACTTCATCCGACATGGTGGTGAGGAAGGAAAGAAGAAATGACCGCGTTAGTTGCTGACCGTGCCGCTATTTGTAAGACTGGGCTGGGCTCATCCATTTGATCGCGAATCCGACTTCTCTCATAGCGAAAGGACAGCAACCTGGATTCAGGCGCAGCGTTGCGTATTGCGCGTTGGCTGTAGTGTTTCTGGCGGCTTATGTCGGGTCAATGTTCACGCCCGGGCTCTTGGACGATGCCGACAGCACGCATGCCGAGGCGGCGCGCGAGATGGTTCGGTCCGGAGATTATGTCACGCTGCACATCAATGGCATCCGGTATCTGGAGAAGGCGCCGCTTCCCTATTGGTCGGTGGCCTTCAGCTACAAGGTGTTGGGCGTCAACGAATTCAGTACCAGATTGCCGATGGTGCTGTCGGTGCTGCTGCTGGGAGTGCTTGCATTTTCATGGGGTCGTCGCGCGTTCGACGAGCCAACCGGAATCTATGCAGGGCTGTTTGTTTATACCTGCGCAGGCGGTTATTTGTTTACGCGGATTCTGATTCCGGAAGTACTGCTGAGTCTGCTGATTGCGGGATCACTGTATTTGTTCCTGACCGCGCTGGAGAGCGATGCCGCGGCTTGGCGATGGTACGCAGGATATGTGCTGATGGCGTTGGGCGTGCTGACGAAAGGCTTGATCGCACTTGTATTTCCTTGTGGCGCGGCATTTTTATTTCTGCTGGCTACGGGCGACTGGCGGCGCTGGAAGGAGTTCCGGCTGGTCTCAGGCTTGGTGTTATTTCTTGCGGTGGCCGCCCCGTGGCACATACTCGCAGGGCTCAGGAATCCTGGTACGGCCAATCATCCTGGCTTCTTCTGGTTCTATTTCGTGAATGAACATTTCCTGAGGTTTCTCGGAAAGCGGTATCCGCGGGACTACAACAAGCTTCCAGCAATGCTGTATTGGAGCCTGCATCTGGTCTGGCTTTTTCCCTGGAGCTTCTATCTGCCAGCAGCGTTAAGAATTGCCGTGCAAGAGTGGCGAGGCGGACGAGGGAATTCTGGAACAATCAGCCCAAGCCCCATGCGACAGAGAAGTGATTTTGCTTCGCGAAGCCGGCTGATGTGCTGGATTCTGGCGGGAGTAGTTCTGATCTTTTTTGCTTTCTCGACCAATCAGGAATATTACACATTCCCCGCATACTTGCCGCTTTTACTTCTGTTAGCGGATGGAGTGGCGCGATGCGAGTGGGTGGAATGCAGGGGCAAAGAGCGCGTGGGATGGCTCACGGCTTCTGCAGGATTGCTGGCCTTGATTGGAAGCGTGGCGAGCGGCCTGCTGGCAATGGGGCTGTGGCAGTCGCGGAATCTGCCGTTTGAGGCAGACATAGGCAATGTGCTGTCGAAGCAGGATCTAAACGCATACACGCTTTCTACATCCCACATGCTCGACCTAAGCTATGCATCGTTTGCGGCACTGCGCTTGCCGGCGGCGTTGGCGGCGGTGGTCCTGCTGGTGGCTCCGTTGCTGTCGTTCCTCCTGCACTTGTACCGCAGGCATTATTCCGCAACCTGGATATTGGGAGCTGGATTTGCGGTCTTCCTGGTGGCAGCGCATATTGCGCTGGTGCGTTTTGGCCCATATCTTTCCTCAAAACAATTGGCGCAGGAGATCGCGGCGCGGGCGCGGCCTGAAGATAAAGTCATGATCTATGGTGACCAGGCGTTCGGATCTTCGTTGCTCTTCTATCTGCGGAGACCGATTGAGTTGGTGGAGGGACGAACGACATCAATGTGGTTCGGTTCCACATTTGACGATGCGCCCAAGATTTATTTAAGTGATACCGAATTGCAACGGGATTGGGCTGGAGGCGGACGAGTCTTCCTGTTTGTGCCGCCGCACCAAAAGGGTAAGGTGGACGGGCTTTTGCCGGGAAAGTTTATCGTCGCGGAACTTTCAGGGAAGTACGTATACAGTAACCGGCCTTGAGAGCTGTCGCCTTGTTTCGCAGGTCCAGAGAGAGCTTGAATCGCGGAGAAAGCGGAGAAATGCCGTGGAGATTGCGGAGAAGAGATTTTTTCTACATTCTTATTGAGGGACAGACTATGAGGTGCAAGTGGGCTTTTGTCAGTGTTGTCTGGGTGATCGCATTCCTCGCAGTTGGGGGAGTTGTAGTCCG
>JAUTWY010000043.1 GCA_030838305.1 Acidobacteriaceae bacterium | reverse complement strand
CCGGCGCCTACGGCAATCATGGCGGCGAAGTACTGGCCTCGTCGCTTGGTTCCGCAATCGCCACCTATCGGTGCTCGAACAAGAAGGGCGTCGGGTATGCAGTCTATACGAATACGGTTCCTTCTGGAGCATTCCGAGGATATGGCGCCACGCAGCCCACGTTTGCCATTGAATCCGCCATGGACGAACTGGGTCGCAAACTCGGCATCGATCCGTTCGCCATCCGGCGGAAGAACATGCTGCAGGACCACGATCCCGTGCATAGCATCTGGCCTGCACCGCATGATGCGGCGATGGGCAGCTATGGCTTCGACCAGTGTTTCGATTTGGTCGAAAAAGCGCTCGTTAGTGGACGCGGCGAGAAAAAGCCAGAGGGCGAGGGTTGGCTGGAAGGCACGGGAATCGCGGCCCACGCTCAGGACTGCGCTCCTCCGACGGAGCATCACTCTGAGGCTCACCTTACATTACAATCGGATGGCACTTACCACCTTGCCATCGGGTCGTGCGAATTTGGGAATGGCATCATCAATGCGCAGCGCCAGGTAGCCGCGTCAGTGCTTAACACGCGTGCCGGCAACATCACGGTGGATTTTGCTGATACTGATCGTACTCCTTACGATACAGGAACGTTTGGCAGTACAGGTACCAGCGTGGCCACACTCGCGGTGAACAACGCCGCGGACGCCTTGAAAGAGAGTCTGCTCGATGTTGCCAGCATTTTGACAAAGGTGCCCGCTTCCGAGTGCCGGATTGAAAACGATCACGTGCAATGTGGAAACCGCTCCATTACTCTCAGGGAACTTCATGCTACCTCGCCGTTTCGGGACAAACTCCATGTTTCTCGTAAGGCATATAACTCCCCGCGATCTACGGCATTCATGGTACATGGCTTCAGGATAGCCGTGCACCGCGTCACCGGGGAAATACGAATCCTTCAAAGCGTACAGGCCTTTGACGCCGGAACCATTCTCAACCCAATGCAGGCCCGCGGGCAGGTCGAAGGTGGAATTGCCCAGGGCATCGGCACCAGCCTGTTTGAGCGTATGGTATTGGATGACACCGGCGCAGTGATCAATCCCACTTTCCGCAATTACCGGATTCCGGCCTTCGCCGACATTCAGCGTTCAGAGATCTATTTCGCGGTTACCTGCGACCGCTATGGTCCGTTAGGTGCCAAACCGGTCGGTGAAGCTCCTATCATTCCGATCGCTGCGGCATTGGGCAACGCCTTAGCGGACGCAACGGGAGTTCGCTTTAATAGTCTTCCCTTCAGTGCCGACCGGATTTTTGCGCAGTTAGCAGAAGTGAAAAAATAGTCCGGTTCTTACTATGAGCGAACCCGCAGTCCTCATCGCCACCGCCAAGGTCCGCAGTGGTAAGGAAGACGCTTTTGCAACCTGGAAGGCGCACCACGATACGATCATCGCCAAATTCCCCGGCTTCATTAGCAGCGACATCATGCCTCCAGGTGAACACAGCGATGCATGGACGATCGTATTGAACTTCAAATCACACGATTTACTGACTGACTGGCAGCAATCCAAGGAACGCGGCGCGCTAATCGCGGAACTTCTTCCCCTCTTAAGGGGCGGCGACATTGGCGAAGCCATGCAAAGGGAAACTCCCCAAGCGGCGCAACCTGGCACAAATGTCACGCAGGTCATTCTTTCGAAAATCCGGCCAGGAATGGAAGACGCCTACAGGGCTTGGGCTGCGAGAATTCAAAAGGCACAATCGTTGTATCCGGGCTATCGCGGAATGTACCTTCAGCCGCCATCATCTAATGACGGTCATTGGACAACGCTCCTCCGGTACGACACCGCAGCGCATCTCGAGGAGTGGATGGCGGCCCCGGAACGCGCCGAATTGCTCAAGGAATCCGAGGCCTTTATCGAGAGCGAGGAATTGATGCGGCTGGCGACATCATTCCCCGGCTGGGTGCCGATCAACCCCGTAACAGGTAAGGGTCCACCAGACTGGAAGACCGCAATGCTTGTGCTGCTCGGTCTCTTCCCTGTGGTCATGCTTGAGCTGCGCTTTCTTAGCCCTGTGCTCAAGAGCCTCGGGCTCCACGCCTCACTTGCTACTTTTATCGGCAATGCCCTGAGCGTCGCGGCCACGAGTTTCATCGCAATGCCACTGTTCGTCCGCTGGTTCGGCTGGTGGCTTTTTCCGGCAGACAACTCGACCTGGCGCGCGACGTCAAAAGGCGTCGCCGTTCTCGTCCTTCTTTTCGCGCTTGAAGTCGCCGCGCTTTGGCGACTGCTGCCCTGGTGAATTGAAACGTTATGAATTTGAAAATCCTCCAACTCACAGGCGTCGGGTCGGCGTTGTCCGCCATTTCCCTTACACAGGCCGCGGAAGAAGCGTCGCCGAAGACCGACGATCTCGACTCTTTGGTTGCTGGTCAATGCGTCGCAGCAAAACCCGACGCAGATCTGCCAGCCCGTGTTTTGTAACTTCGCTGCTCATCCGCTGATCCTCGCAAAACATCACTTTTTTGAGTTGGCCGAAAGCTACGCAGAAGATCTCCGCACGTTTGTTCGCAATCACGAGCAGTTACGGCTGCGGATTCCGGTGAATGACCCAACCGTCACGGCTGACCTGGATACACAACACGAATACGCGCACTGGCATAGTTCAGCCGGCTTACCTGGTCGTCGGTGATACTGACATCGCGAAAAGTCGTCACATTGGCTGGGTTGCAATTCACGACATGAAATTTACAATCTCAATTCTCTATCTGCCGGGGACCGAAATTCTGTGCTGCCAATAACCTTAGCGAGGGGTAGGACCTTTCATGCGTAAACTTTCATTGCAACACACGCTCCACGTCAGTCGTAGCTTGCTAATACTGGCTGCCTTTGCTGTCTTACTGGCGCTTACATCGCCCAGCGCGACTGCCGCCACACAAACTAAAACCAAGGATCTGGCAGCGCGGCCGGACTTTCGCGAGCCAATCGTGCTGGCGAGCAAGGACGGCGTCCTCGAAGTTCGCCTCACTGCAAGGCAAGGCAAGGCAACGCTCGACACGGTAGCGACACCTGTTGAAAACTTCCTGCTGTTCGATTACGAGGTGATCCACGGCTCGGCATCAAACGGGCAGAGGTCCGGCGGCAATCTCTATCCCGCGCCGACTCTCCAGGTATTTCCCGGCGAAAGACTGATCGTCCACTTCGAAAACGCCCTCACCGGCTTGACCATCCGGGACTACTTCATTCCCCAGTACACGGCGAAGGATCAGCCCGTTCCGCTCTACCCGGAGCAGATGACTTCGTCACCAATAAATCTCCACACCCATGGAGCTCACATCAGTCCGAAGGGAAATGCGGACAATGTCATGCTGCACATCCCTCCGGGGATGTCGAACACCTACACCTATGACATGCCTCGGAACATGCCCCAGGGGCTGTTCTGGTATCACTGCCATCTTCATGGCCTCACTTCGGCGCAGGTCTATACAGGTCTCGTTGGTCTGCTTGCGGTGGGACGAACCGACGGCAACCTGCCGCTCGTCACCAAGAAGAACATTCCGATCCGGAACATGGCGCTTCAGTACAATTTCGTCTTTGACCGTGCGGGCGGTCTGGCGCAACTCAACAATCCGAACTGGCCGCAGTGGGTCAGCACACTAACGCCGCCGAAGGCGGGCGAGCTGGCGAATGGCACGTACCGGCCCTCGCTTGCGCCGGTCAACTTCAATCAATCCAAAGTGGGAACGCGGTACTTCACTGTTTGGTATACCGGGCCGCTTTCAATCAACAATCATCGCGGGCTGCTCGAGTTTATCCCCAGCAATCTCCAACAATTCACTGCGGCGAACGGCAAAGAGGACAGCAATGTGTCGGCCAATTCAGCGCTCCCGGATTATCAACGTGATGTGCAATTCACGGTGAACGGCCAGTTTCAACCCGTCATCAAGAGCAAGGCGGGGCAGACTGAAATTTGGGTGCTCGCGAATGTGAGCGACATGGCGTACATGAATGTGCAGCTGACGGAAACGGCCACTGGGCGGCATCCACCAATCGCCATCATTGGTCAGGACGGCAATCCGTATCCGGCCGTTCATTATCCGCCCGCCGACAAAACCCGATTGCTAATTCCACCGGCGAGCCGCTTCGCGATTGCCGTGACGATTCCGGCGGAAGGCGAGCTTGTTCTGGAGATGCCGGAGCGCGGCGGCGGCGCCAAGACGATCACCGCCCCCGGCGTGCTCTACACCAACAACGGAACCGACAATCCTCCAGCGGTCCTGGGGACCCTAAGCGTGCTGCCTTCGGCCGTCGGTTATGCCGACGGGTTCTTCATCTTTCCAACCCAGGTGCTGGTAAGAGCAACAGCAGCGGAGCCAGGCGGCCTAACGACCGCTTTTGCCGAAGGTCAGCCGCTCGGCGGCTATACGTCCTATGTCGACCTTTCCAGTAGCACCCCGGACTTCAAGCGGCAGATTCTGATATCCGGCGGATTTCTCAACAGCTTGGCGAGCAAACAGGACCCGAAAGCATTCGAATATGTATTCGATGGCATCGCATTCCCCAATATGCCGCTGATTCAACCTCGGCTGAACTCAGTGGAAGAATGGAAGTTTGTAAACCACAACAACGACGAGCATCCGATCCACGTTCACGTCAATGATTTTCAGGTGATCGAGTACTTCGATCCCACCACCGGTCTGCGGACGGGTCCCGACAAGTTTTCAATCGATAATGCTAATGCGCCGGCGCCGACGATGTACAGCGACGAGAGCGTAGTTGAACCCGGCATCCTCACGATCCGTACCCGCTTCGACGAATATACCGGGCTTTACGTGACGCATTGCCATCGTCTCAACCATGAAGACAACGGACTGATGGCGCTTATCAACGTCATACCCGCGGTCTCGGTTTATGCCGTTGCGGTTCCCGGCGCAC
>JAUTWY010000018.1 GCA_030838305.1 Acidobacteriaceae bacterium | reverse complement strand
AGGCTGGCGCACGAACAAATCGGCAAGGCGGTAAAGCTTTGTCTAAAGAAGAATTGCGAGCTTCAAGATTTGACGCTTGATGACCTGCGAAGCCTGAATCCGGTATTCGATGAGAGGTTTGGAGACTGCCTCAAACCGGCTTCTGTACTGGCGATCCACGATGTGGTTGGCGGCACTGCCCCAGCCAGGGTGAAGAAGGCAATTGCGGCGGCGCGGGAAAAAATCGATGCTTTACGCGGGGAGGTCCATGCGCACGCGTAAAGCTATTTTGCCGGATGCGAAGCATATTCACGAGCTGATCTCGGCCTATTCCGGCGATGGCACCTTACTGCCGCGCACGCTGGCGGAGATTTGTGAGAACGTAAGAGACTTTGTGGTTCTCGAAAACGAAGGCCAAGTTATCGGATGTGGGGCGCTGCATCTTTACGGTACACATCTGGCCGAGATTCGCTCCATCACCGTTGGGCCACGCGCGCAGGGCCATGGTGGCGGCAGCCGGCTGATGAAGGCTTTGATGGCGGAAGCCAGGCGGCATCGGGTGGATTGCATTTGCCTGTTCACCCGAGCTCCCGAATTCTTTGCGCGGCAGGGCTTCGAGATGGCTCGACGCGAGGATCTTCCCGACAAGATTTACAAGGATTGCCACGTTTGTCCCAGGTTCCACAATTGCGACGAAGTGGCCATGGTGCGGGGCAAGCTCCCCACGTTTGCGATCCTTCCCGAACCGGCGAATTGGCTGGTAAGGATCCAACCCCAGCTGTGATGCGAAGAACCGATTCCCCCTAAACCCAGAGACTGAAGCTACCCGTAAACTATTCTTCGGCGATTCTCCGTGTCCTTCGAGTGGCTATACCGGAGCGTAGCCGGGCGATGCTATGATCGGTGGGCACGTAGGCTGAAAATCCCTGATCACGGGCGGACATCAAGCCATGGCAATCGTTGCTCCTAGCACTTCCACTAGCACATCTGCTTCCGAACCGTCAGCGTCTTATGCCGTTCCACTGACGATAGTGACTACGTTGTTTTTTATGTGGGGCTTTCTCACTTGCCTCAATGACATTCTTGTCCCTCACCTGAAGCCGATTTTCGACCTCAATTACAAAGAGATCATGCTCATTCAGTTCGCTTTTTTTGGAGCATACTTTATTTTTTCCATACCTTCGGCAAAGGTCATCGACTGGATCGGGTATCAGCGCTCCATGGTGGTGGGTCTGCTCACCATGGGGGTGGGCGCATTTCTTTTCGTGCCGGCCGCCAGTGTTCCGTCCTACCCGCTGTTCCTGATGGCGCTGATCGTACTTGCTGCCGGGATCACGTGTTTGCAGGTGGCGGCTAATCCCTATGTGACGGTGCTGGGCAAGCCGCAGACTGCTTCCAGCCGTCTGAATCTGACACAGGCGTTCAATTCGCTGGGAACATTTCTAGCGCCTTTCTTCGGGGGGCTGCTGATTTTGACCGCGGCCCCACTCACTATCCAGGAAATTCGGGCCCTGGCCCCCGATGCTTTGCAAGCGTATCGGCTGCATGAGGCGGCAACGGTGAAGCTGCCATACATCGGTTTGGGTATCGCGCTGGTGCTGCTGGCGGTTGCGATCGGCAGTTTCAAGCTACCCAAAATCCCGCATGCCCAACATGCCGTCGGCGAAAAAGTAAATGACTCCATCTGGAGGCATCCGAACCTGATTTTTGGAGCGCTTGCCATTTTCGTTTACGTCGGCGCAGAGGTTTCCATCGGCAGTTTTCTGGTGAACTATTTCAGTCAGCCGGATATCGGCGGCCTGACGGAGAAAGCCGCGGCCAGTTTCGTTGCCTTTTACTGGGGCGGAGCCATGGTTGGCCGTTTCATCGGATCTGGGCTACTGCAAAAAATGAAGACCGGGCACCTGCTGGGCATTTGCGCCGTCTGCGCTGCCGCCCTTGTGGCCATTTCCATGATGAGCACGGGACACTTCGCCATGGGGAGCATCATTCTCGTCGGGTTCTTCAATTCCATCATGTTTCCCAGCATTTTCACTCTAGGCGTAGCGGAACTTGGACCGCTTACAGGAGACGGTTCCGGAGTCATGATCATGGCGATCGTTGGCGGAGCCATCATCCCCCTGGCGCAAGGCGCGGTTGCCGACCGGATCGGAATTCACCACGCCTTCTTTCTGCCGGTGATCTGTTATCTCTACATTTTGTTCTTCGCCCTGAGTGGATCGAAGCCTAACAGTGAACGCGCGCGCGCCTGAGCGGTGAGCAACTTAGGCAGTTGCGAGTCCAGGATTTTTCTTCGCGCCTTCAAAATGGGCTTCGATCTCTTCCAACGTTTTGCCTTTCGTTTCAGGAAGGAAGACCGCGGCGGTGATGAAATAAACCACGGTGCAGGCCGCAAACGCAAAAAACATGGTTGAGTAGCCGTACTTTCCGACCGTAGGCAGAAACGTGGCGGCGATGCCGGTCGACACCGCCTGGTTAATCAACAACGCGATACTCATCCCGTTGGACCGAATGCGAGTTGGCATAAGCTCAGAGAGCGCCAGCCACACGCACACTCCCGGTCCTATCGCAAAAAAAGCCATGAAAACGAAAAGCGTAATCGCTACCAGCCAGCCATTGTGGGTGCTTGGCACCAAACTCATCAACGCATTCTCGATTCGAAGCGGCGCCTGCCGCGAAGCGTCTAGATTGCTAAACGGATTGGAGAAGAAGGCCACCACTTTGTTTGCGGGCAGGCAGCTTTCCTGCGTGATCTCAATCGGCTTGGCCGCGGTGTCATCGGACCGCGCGACTTTGGTGGCGGCGCGAAAATCTCCGCACGAGTAGATCACAATCAAGGACGTGGGACGCTTCCTCAGAGCATCGCCCATATCACCGCTCGCCGCTAAGAGATTGTCCGCAGCCTTTTCGTCGTAAAGCAGCGTTAGCTTCTGATCGGCACTGACCATCGATTGAACGGCGGCTCGAGAATCCACCCGCAGTTTCTCGGTGCGGCGGAACAGTACGCCCGTGCAAAGCAGTGACGCGATAATCCCAGCGCTGCCGAGCGACAGCAGGAATTTGCGTCCCTTGCGATCCACCAGCAGGACGCCGCCAATCGTCATCAGAAAGTTTACGACGGTAAAAAGCACGTAGCCCCAATGCGCCTGAACATCGGAGAGTCCACTTTGCAAAAGAATGTTCGCGTTGTAGCCGATGATGGAGTTGACGCCGGTGGCTTGATTGCACGCGAGGATGACGCAGGCGAGCACAAACGGAATCACGTATTTGCGACGCAAAAGCGATTCCTTGGTTTTGGCTCCGGCGGATGTGCTGGATTTTTCAGCGGCCGCAGCCTGTTCCATCTCCGCCAGTTCAAGACTTGCCTGCTCCGGGGTCCGCGATCGCAGAAGCGCCGCCTGTGCGGCGTCACGTTTTCCCCGGCGAAAGAGCCAGCGTGGGGACTCCGCAACCATGAGGCTGCCGATTACGAACAAGATGCCGGGCGGCAGCGAAACCCAGAAGATGCTGCGCCAAGCCGTGTCCTTGAAGGCCAAGAGTCGAGCAGCGTCGCCGAGCTTTGCGACCTCTTCGACGCGAATACTGAAGAACATCCCGACCACCGCTGCCGTCACGATGCCGAGTGTCAACAACCACTGGAAAATTCCTGTGCCCTTGCCACGGCTCGACGCCGACAAACACTCCGCCAGATAGAGCGGCACCACCACACCGATCAAGCCGGCGCTGATGCCCTGCAATAGCCGGCCAAGCACAAGAGCTTCATAGCTGTGCGAAAGCGCAATCACCGGAATGCTGACCACAAACAGCACGCCGCTGAGCGTCATGAGCAGCCTGCGTCCCATCCAGTCAGCGAGAACTCCCGCAAACAGTGTTGAGATGACGCTGCCAAGCAATACCGCAGCGACGACGATTGAAAGCTGGCCTGCGGTCAAACCGGAAGTGGCCTCCAGATACGGCAGAGCGCCCGCGATAATGCCCACGTCCACTCCGTAGAGCAAGCCCCCCAAGCCTGCCACTAGAAGGAGAAAGCGGTTATATCGGGTTTTTTCGTTATGCTCCACGTGCCGTCCTTTCGCAGACCGAGACCCAAGACCCAAGAAACTTGTTCCTCGGGAGAATACTACGGTAATCCGGCAGGAGTGGATTTTTCATGCACGCGGCACACTCGGAATTTCGCGCTCGTAATGATTTCTCCCAGGATGTGTAGCGCGAAACCCGATCAAAAGCAAAAGCCCCAGCCAACAGGCTGAGGCTTTTGGTGAACTTATCGCCGCCGCGTATATGCCGATTACGAGACCAACTGTGACTAGTCAAGCAGACCGGAAACTCGCTCCCAACTACTGGACGCTAACCTGGACCGACACCAACTCCGGAGTGCATCGGGAATTCTGAATGGACTTGACCGCGTCTTCCGCAGTGAATCGCCCCATCGCCAGCGCCAGCTTGCGATTGGTAGTGGTTTGGATGGGAGTCCGATCAATGCGCTGCACGTATTCTGGAGCGCGTGTACCACTGCGGTTCACTTTCACAAGAAACTTCGTGTTGGTCATGTTTTCCTTTCCAGGCTCAGACGAAAGATGGTCGGACGCAAAAAAGCTTCTAACTGGCTGCTGCATCGCTGCGATTACTCTCTGAACAGGCGCGTTCGTGGAATCAGATAGGCTGACTTACTTCCCAGGAACTTGAAAGAGTAATTAAGAAAGAATTAAGTTAAGAAGGAGTGCCGCTTCAATAACAATCTTAGGCTGAATTGCGGCTATTGTCAATGGAATCGGCAGACGCGGGCAGACGCGGCAGACGCAGGCCTGCGAACGCGGGCCCCGCCGTCGAGAAATCTGATGGTCGCCGGCTTATGGCTGCAATATCTGACCAGGCTGGGGATGAACCTGTTCGTGGTTGATTTCGCTTGCGTCCCACCCTCCGCCGAGAGCTTTTACCAGAAAGACCGAACTGACCATCTGCTGGCCTAGCAACTGTGTTGCCAGGCGCTGGTTGGTCAGCAGGGTGGTCTGGGCGGTGATGACATCAAGATACGTGGTAACGCCGCCTACGTAACGGTTGTTGGCAATCGTTAATGCGCGGCGCGCATCTTCGACGGCGGCGGATTGGGTACCGAGAGCTTCTGAAAGAGTGCTCAAATTGCTGATTCCGTCCTCAACCTGCTGGAACGCGGTGAGCACCGACTGGCGATAGTTGGCGACCGATTGGTCATACGCCGCACGCGCAGCGGCAAGATTGGCGCGGTTCCTTCCACCCTGGATGATGGGTTCCAAGGCATCCGCGCCAAGCGACCAGATGAAGCTCGACGCGTTGAAGAGCGATGCGAGATCCTTGCTCTCCAATCCGCCGGATCCGCTGAGCGTGATGTGCGGATAAAAGGCCGTGCGGGCAATACCAACTTGCGCATTCTGAAATGCCATCACGCGTTCAGCGCTAGAGATGTCGGGGCGACGCTCCAGCACGTCGGAAGGTACGCCCAGGGGAACCTGGGGCGGTGCATCGCGCAGCGGAGCAATGGGTACGCTGAACACGGATGCAGGTTGGCCCACCAGCACCGCGATGGCGTGCTCGAACTGCGCGCGCGACTGTTGCACCAGCGACAACTGCGACAGCGTGGAATCGAGGAGAGCCGCCTGCTGTGCAACTTCCAGTCCGCTGGCAGCGCCGCCTTCGTGGCGATGGTTCACCAGATCCAGCCCCTTGCGCTGATATCCGACGGATTCCTGTACCACTTGATACTCAGCGTCTAATTCTCGAAGTGTGAAGTAGTCGGCGGCCAGCTCAGCCGTCAACACCAGCTGCACGTTTTGCAGATCGGCCGCGGTGGACTGAAGCGAGGCGTTGGCCGCTTCCACATTGCGCCGTACGCGTCCGAAGAGATCGGCCTCGTAATTGAGCGTGAAAGGGACAGTAAAAATATTCTGCGTAAACGGACGTACTGACGTCACACTGCCGTTCACGACGGTCGGCTCCGCGCCATTCAGAGGACGATTGCCGGAGCCGCGCTCACGCAACGCGCTGGGATCCACAGAAAGCTGCGGGAACATTTCCGCCGTAGATACGCGAGCCAACGAACGGGCCTGGCCTAAACGGTCGCGCGCCGCAACCAGAGATTGATTGGCTTGAAGCAATTGCTGCTCGTAAGAATCGAGGGCGGGATCGTGGAAAATCTGCCACCACGCGCCTTTGGGGATCGAATCCTTGGGCGCGGCTTGTTCCCATGGCGGCTGGGTTTTCCACGCGTCGGGCGCAGGTGTCACAGCGGCGGGGCGACTGTAGCGCGGACCGACCGTGCACCCGGCGGCAAGGCCAAGAAGCCCGATTATTGGGAGTAAGGCTCGCTTCACTGCCCGCTACCCTTCTGCGGCCCTTGGAGTTGTCTGTGTGGCGAGGGCTGACCCGGCTTTTGTTGGTTCTGCGCGGGTTGTGCCACATTTACCTGCTGTCCGTCCTCGAGAGAGTCTGACGGGTTGATGACGATCTGGTCTGCAGGAGAGACGCCCCCAAGAATTTCCAGCGTCGTGCCATAATCGCGTCCTATATTGATGCGCCGCAGCTGGACCTTGCTGTCCTGTCCTATAACTGCAACCTGCGGGCCTTCGGCACGGAACAGCATCGCATTCACCGGAACGGTGACCTTATTCACATTCGCGCCAACGGCAAAGTGCACTTCACCGAACGAGCCAGGCAGCAAACGCCCATCTTTATTAGGCACGTCGACCTCTGTCAGCAAAGTTCGGGTCGACGGATCAATGGACTCGGCGGTACGCGCCACTTTACCCATGAACTTCTGCCCGGGAAATTCTTGCAGGGTGACAACAGTGTCGGCTCCGACCTTAATGCTGGGCGCGTAGGCTTGCGGGACGCTGGTGAAAACCCGCAGAGGATCAACGCGCGCAATGTCAAACAGTTCCCGGCCGGCGGCGCCCGCACCTGCGTTGATAAGCGCACCCGGATCGACATTTCGTCGCGTCAACACTCCGGAGAATGGCGCGTATACATCCTTGAATCCTTCAAGTTGTTCGAGACGACGGACGTTGGCGTCGGCGGCAGCCAGGTTGGCCGTGCTCTGTTTATACGCACTCCAGTACTGGTCCGCCTCCTGCGCGGAGACGGAGTCGCTCTTACGCAGATTCTCCCAGCGGTCGGCGCTGATCTTGGCCAGTTCCATTTGCGCGAGAATTTGTTGACGCGCGGCTCGTGTCTGGTTTAGTTCCTGATCAACCTCGGGGGCGTCGATCTTTGCCAACAAGTCTCCCTTTGTGACTTTGCTCCCAATATCCTTGTACCAGCGCACCAGATAGCCGCTGGTGCGGGCGTAGATCGGAGACTCCTCATACGCCTGCAAGGAGCCGGGCAGCACCAACTCCTCGTCAGGCTTTTCTGATTGCGGATAAACGACTGCGACTGTGGGTACGGTTTCGCGCTCCGTCTCTTTGGCCAGTGCGCGACCATGGCTTACACGCCCCCAAAGGCTGATTCCTCCCGCAATCAGCAGCAAAAGCAGAAATAGCCCGACGATCGTCAAGGCCTTGCGCGGAGGTGCCGGCGGAAGGTCAGGTGGCTTCTGTATTGCCGCGCGTTGGTGACGGGAGTGCTGCTGAATCCGTTCGATCTCTTGGTCGCGCAGCGCCTGAGCTCCCGGTTCGTGATCCCCTTCGCTTTGGACCTGCTGGGATTCCGAGTCGCGCGCAGCGCGGTCCTGCTCGGATAGCGGTGTACCCAGCGGCGTTTTTTTGAAATCGCTCTCTGCACTCATGCTAACTCCGATTCTTTCTCAGAAACGCTTATGCTTGTTCCTGCCGCACCCGCTTGGCTTCCCGGCGGCTGTGGAACATCGCGAATACGCTCGGTACGAAGAATAAAGTGGCGACCGTGGCAAACAGCAGGCCCCCGATTACGGCTCGTCCCAAGGGAGCATTCTGTTCGCCACCCTCACCAAATCCGAGCGCCATCGGCACCATGCCGATAATCATAGCCAATGCGGTCATCAGCACCGGGCGCACGCGCGTGTATCCCGCAGCCACGGCGGCTTGCACGGCGGGGATTCCTTCGTCCATCTGCTCTCTTGCGAAGCTGACCATCAAGATCGAGTTGGCGGTGGCGACGCCCATGCACATCACCGCTCCGGTAAGCGACGGGACGCTCAGCGTGGTCCGCGTCAACAGCAGGAACCAGCAAATTCCAGCCAAGGCTCCCGGCAGCGCGGCGATGATGATGAAGGGGTCGAGCCACGATTGGAAGTTGATTACGATCAACAGATAGACCAGGAGAATCGCTCCGATCAGACCAAGGCCCAAGCCGATGAACGAGGATCGCATGGTGACCACCTGCCCGCGCACCACGATGTGAGTGCCGCGCGGCAGTTGGCTGTCGAATGTCTTGAGCAGTTTATTGGTGTCAGAAGCAACCGCGCCCAGGTCGCGATCTTGTGTGCTGGCGTAAACGTCAACCACCGGTTGAACGTTGTAGTGGTTGACCGTGGCCGCCCGCGCAACCGGAGAGGACTGCACCAGATTGCCCAGCAACTGCGCGCCCTGCTGCGAGATCACCGGCACTGACATTAAATCCTGCAGATCGGTCATGCGATATTGAGGCGCCTGCACCGCCATTTGATACGTAACGCCGTTGCGCGGGTTCAGCCAGAAGTTCGGCGAGGTCTGAAAACTTCCGCTCAGCGAAACCAGCACGCTCTGGGCGACGTCACGCGCCGTCAGTCCCACCTGGGTGACCCGGGTGCGATCAATATCCAGATGCAGAGTCGGTGAGGAAAGCAACTGCTGAACGTGCACATCAGCCGCACCGGGGATGTGGCGCATCTTGTTGGCGATTTGCTGTGCCAGCTGATAGCTGCTCGCCATGTCGGTTCCGACGATCTGAACGTCGATCGGCGCGGGCAATCCGAAGTTCAAAATCTGCGTAACAATGTCGGCTGGCTGAAAGAAAAACTCTACGCCTGGAAAGCGGCGAGGCAATACAGCGCGCAGATGGCGAATATGGTTTGCGGTGGGATGGTGATGTTCGGGATCAAGGGCGATTAGAATCTCGGCATCGCTGGTGCCGATGGTTCCATTAGAGCTGTATGACTGATTGATGCCCGAGTTAGGCAGGCCGATGTTGTCGAGAATCGTCTGCAATTCATCGTTTGGAATCTCCTGGTGCAGTGCGGCCTCGATTTGGTCAACCAGGCGCGCCGTTTCTTCCACACGTAGGCCGGGACGGGCGCGCACATGCAAACGCAGCAGACCCGCATCCACCTGCGGGAAGAAGTCCTGTCCCAGGAACATAAACAGCCCGAGGGAGAGCAGACAAAAGGCCAGGAAGCAAAGCACGAAAATGCCACGATGCTCGAGGGTGGTCTCCAGCAACTGTTCGTAGCCACGGCGAAAGTCTTCAAACTTGCGTTCGAAGCCGCGCTGAAAGCGGCCCAGGAACGACTTCGGCGCTTCGGCGCGATGCTCGTGCCCGCGCATGATGAACATGACCAGGGTCGGGATCAACGTTCGTGAGAGCAGGTAGCTGGCCAGCATGGCGAAGCTCACCGCCTCCGCCAGAGGCACGAACAGAAACTTGGCCACGCCGCTCAGAAAGAACATCGGCACGAACACAATACAAATACTGAGCGTCGAGACCAGCGCCGGCACAGCAATCTGCTGCGCGCCGTCGAGAATCGCCTGCTTCATCTCCTTGCCCAGGGCAAGATTGCGTTCAATGTTTTCAATTTCGACTGTGGCGTCGTCGACCAGGATGCCGACGGCGAGAGCCAATCCCCCCAGCGTCATAATGTTGATGGTTTCGCCGATGGCGCCCAGCACGATAATCGAAACAAAAATCGATAGCGGGATCGAAACAGAGATGACGATCGTAGGACGCCAGTCGCCCAGAAAAATGAGGATCATCACGGCAGTCAGAGCGGCCGCGATCAAGGCTTCGCGGACCACTCCATTAATCGACGCCCTGACAAAAAGCGATTGGTCAAAGAGCGCTGTGATCTTCAGTTCGGGTGGCAAGGATTGTGCCGCCTGCGCGACAATGTTCTTAATGCCAGCGACAATTTGCAGTGTCGAAGCGTTTCCGTTTTTGTAAATCGACATCAGCGCGCCGCGATTACCATCCTGGCGCACGATATTCGTCTGTGGAGCGAAGCCGTCGCGTATGTGCGCGACATCCCGCATGTAGAGCGTGGAACGGTTGCTGGTCTTGACCGGCAGGTCATTCAATTCCGCGATGGTCTGCGGCGTCCCATTCATCTCAACGTTGTACTCCAGCGGGCCGAACTTGACCGAACCGCTGGGAAGGATCAGGTTCTGCGCGTTGACCGCATTCACAATATCGGTTGGAGAGAGCCCATACGCCTGAAGTTTCGGTAGGTCCAGATCCACTTGAATCTGGCGAATCTTGCCGCCATAAGGGTAGGGTGTCGCGGCTCCCGGCACCGTCGCCAGAAAGTTCCGCAAAAAGTTTTGGCCGAGATCGAACAATTGCTGCTCGGGCAATGTCTTGCTGCTCAGCCCCAGCTGAATGATCGGTGTCGTAGAGGCGCTATAAGAAATAATCAGCGGCGGCGTTGTGCCCGGCGGCAAGCCGCGCACCGTAGTTTGCGCAATCGCAGTGATCTGAGCGATAGCCCCCTGCACATTCGTTCCCGGACGGAAAAAAACCTTGATCACACCCAGACCGTTCACTGACTGAGATTCCATGTGCTCGATGTCGTTGACAGTGGTGGTGATGCCGCGCTCGGAGTTCGCCACGATGCGATCGGCCATATCCTGAGGGGACAGTCCCGTGTAAAACCAGACTACCGAGACTACTGGAATGTCGATGTTGGGGAAGATGTCGGTGGGGGTGCGGAGAATCGTAATCGGCGTGAGAAGGAGGATGACGAGCGCCATCACCACAAATGTGTAAGGCCTCCTCAGAGCTAACGCAACAATCCACATCGATTAGGCCACCATTCCCGGGTTCGAAGAAGCAGGACTGCGCAATGCCAACGGGAATCCCACAGATTGTGATTTAGATTCGATACTGATCGTATTGGATTCTAATTCCCTGTCCAGTATATGGTAGGGTAAGACCATGCGCCAGAAGTCTGCCGCTGGCAACCACCATCGTGGGAGCAGTCCCCGCGCCCCGGGACGCCCACGTAGCGAACAGGCACGTCTCGCGATTCTGCGCAGCACGCTAAAACTTCTGGGAAAGCATGGCTTTTCCGATCTAACCATTGGGGATGTAGCGGCCCATGCCGGCGTCGGCAAGGCGACGGTTTACCGCTGGTGGCCCAACAAAGCCTCTCTGATTGCAGACGCATTCGCCAAGAGTACGACTCGCGCCCTCCACTTTCCCGATACGGGTTCGGTATATTCCGACATGAGCCAGCAGATGCGCCAGCTGGTGAAAATCTTTCGCAGCCGCCGTGGACGAATCGTTTCCGCCATCCTGGGGGGCGGCCAAAGCGACCCAGATCTGATCACCGCTTTTCGCGAACGCTTCCTGCTTCCGCGGCGTCTGGAAGCATACGCTACGCTTCGTCGCGGAATTCGTCGCGGCGAACTGCGCGGGAACATAGACATGGATTTGCTTCTTGATTCGCTCTATGGACCTATCTACATGCGATTCCTTGTCCGGCACAAGAGTTTGACGCCCGAGTTTATTGACCGTCTTTGCGACTTGGTGCTGAGCGGAGCGCATCCTTCCCGGAAATTCAGGCGCCACCGATCGCACTGATCGTTGGACTTGGATCTGTTGGGCTTGCTGAAACTGGATTTATTGCGGAATCCACCGGGCATGGGTGCTGAAGAGGCCGTTTACAAAGCAAATCTGATACGCCACAAAAAGCCCGAAGCCGAGACTCAGCAGGCCTGAAGCGAATGTCAGTCGGCGGGAGAACTTCTCGCGGCCTCTGCCTACCCTCGTGAACGCCGAAGCAATGCTCATGGTGATCAGCATCATGCCGGCAATCGTGCCGACGCCAAAGATCAACAGGTACGCGATCGCCCAGTGATAATTTCGGATCGTTGTCAGAACCAGCAACGCCACCGCCGCCGAACCGGCAAGACCGTGAACCACTCCCACCACGAACGGTCGAAGATACTGATACAAGCCAGCCTTTCCGAATATTCGGTCCATCCAAGCCAGCGGCAAATGAGAATTACTCCCGGGTCGATGAAGGTGTGGGTGGCTGGGAGTGGAGTTTCCGTGGGTGTGGGAATGAGCGTGGACTATCGGCTCTTGGTCGGAAGGGTCAATTGATCCAGCAGGCAGCGAGCGGAGAAAGCCGGATACGTTCATCAAGCCCAGGATTATCAGCATTACTGCGACGGAAAGCTCCATGCTCAATCCGACGCGAACTGGAATGACAAGATTGAACAGAATGATCCCCGTGCCCACCAGGAAGATGGTAAGAGTGTGGCCAACGCCCCAAAATGCACCAATCAAGGCAGCACGGGCCTTGTTGCGCTGATTACTGACAATGGTTGTGACCGCGATAACGTGGTCAGGATCGGTAGCGTGGCGCATCCCCAGAAAAAAACCAACGGCGAGGACGGAAAGAAATTCGATCATGCATTCCAGGTGCCGCGAGAAATTCGAAACAAGGCTGTTCAGTTCTATCGGGACGCCCTCAATCGAGTAATGGCGGAGGGAGAGGGATTCGAACCCCCGGTACCCTTTCAGGTACAGCGGTTTTCAAGACCGCCTGTTTCAACCACTCACACATCCCTCCAACCTATTGAAAAAACACAAGTTGATTCGTGACCAACACCTTCATATCATTGCACGAAATCGCACTTTCGGGCACGATGGCTCCTGAGCGAAGGAGAAACACCCGATGGGGCGCTACCAACGAGGCTACATTTACGAAGCGTTTGCTGCTTTTCATGTGCGATACCGTCTGGAAGAGATTGTAGCCGGGAAGCCAAAGCGGAAGCAACGTTCCCAGCGGCTCTGTACCAAGGGCAAGGGCCTCACTCCCGCGTCCAAATCGGTGCGCCGTCTGTGCGATGAGTTCATGGCTGCGGTCAACGCACAGGTACCCGGCAAACCACAAGCAGCAGACCTCACGGTAGTCGGTTTTTGGGAAGCTACCTACTGGCCTTTTGTGCAAGCCGAATGCAAACCGAGCACGATTCACGGATACAGTCAGGTTTGGGAACAAAGGCTC
>JAUTWY010000015.1 GCA_030838305.1 Acidobacteriaceae bacterium | reverse complement strand
ACCGCAGCGCTGGAAGCGCTGCGCCACCCAAAAGCAAAATATGTTCTGGCGCTTCCCGATCTGGCACCCCGCGCTCCATCCAAGTCGCAGATGCGGGTTCGAATCCCGCCGGTTCCAACTCCCTTTTTTGAAGGAGAAAATTCGTTGAGGAGAGAAGCGATAATCTCCTCAGGAAAAACCGGGGGAGTCGGACGTCCCCCAATTCTCATAAGCTTACACAGCATCCTTTTGGACGGCCGCGGAAGGCCGCGCGCCACCGGCTGGGATCGAGCTGTACCAATCGATGTTGCGGGTGAAGTACATCACTGCGGCCACGGCGAGGAAGCTTGCCACCGCACCGACCAGAAGCGCGTTGTCCTCCAGGCGCAGTAACAGATAGATGAAGAAGTAGAGCAAGGTGAATACAAACAGAGCGCGAAGGCCCTGCACTCGGCTGGCAAAAATCCACTTGGCGTTCGCCGAAAGCAAAAGCACAGTGGCGCCACCGGCGACGAGAAAGCCCCAGTCAAAACCAATCCGTTCCGCCAATGAGAGCAAGAGAAGATAAAAAATAATGTGGGCCACGCCGACCAAAACATATTGGGCGGGATGGACGCGCTTGCCGGCGGTGGCTTCGAAGACAAAGTAGGAGAGAAACAACAATCCGATAAACAAGAGCGCATACTTAACCGAGCGACTGACCGATTGATACGGGTCGGCCACTTCGACAAACGAGATTCCCAGCGCGGTGTGATCAAGCGCGCTGACCGCAGTGCTGGTGCCCTCGGCCGGAATCCCGCGGGCAATGAAAGGGATGGACCACTCTCCGGTAAAACCCTGGGCAGAGACAGTACGTTTTACCGGCAAGAAGCCACCGTCGAAACCCGGGCTCGGCCAGTCGGCTTCCACCATGAGGTGCGTGCTCTTGCCGTAGGCCAGGACGGCAAGGCGCTGGGCGCCGGAAAAGCGCAGGTTAGCGGCAACATTGAACGTCGCACTTGGCTTGGCCAGATCGGAAACTCTTACGCCAAAATAAGTCAGTCGTAGCCGCTGGTTTTCGTCTCCGACGATTTCTGCCGGGGTGAATGTGCTGGTCTTGCCGTTCACGGTAAGTGTCCCGTCTGCCAGGGCGCCGCGAGCGTCGCTGACACCAACGACTATCGCGGCCCGCGTCCAGTCGAGTTCTGCGCCTGCCGGCGCTGCCGCAGGGACGCCGGTCAGGTCGAACGCCGCATCGAATTTCACTTCGGCCTGATAGACCGGCACCTTGAACAGAGAACGATGCCGCTCTTCAGTGAGAACTCGTATGCTGGCATCACCTTTCGCGGGGAACACCACATAAACGCCGAGCGTAGGCGAAGCACCCTTGTAGAGCGGCGGAATGCTGTAGGGAATGGATAGGGACGGCCCGAGAAATGTCTGCGGCCCACCGGTCCGGCCACTGATTTCCCCGATCACGCCTTTGGCGCGCCCGGTCCTTTCCTCCACAATGCTGCTCACGAAAAGGGACGGGATTGTCATGAGCAGAGCAAGTCCGCAGACCACGAGCAGTTTGAGTCCCATGGAGCGGGACCAACTCCGTATCTGCACACTTAAGGGTGAAAAGGAATCCTGGTTCAAGCGGCCTCCTGGGCTTACACGGTAGTGCAGGCTCCAGACAAACTACCATAAATAGCTTTGCAGTGCAAAGTATAAGCACACCTCAGCGGCTAAAGCCGACGTGGATTTGGTCGGCTCACGGCACGACTGGAAGTCGTGCCCCTCCCGGTCACCTGCTTGTCAGGGCATTTTTTGGGCGAGCTGGAAAGGCGAATTCAAGAGGCCGCGATTCGCGGTTACAGCCTCATCCTCGCGAGGAGCGCGTACGCTTTGCGAAACCACACCCGCTCGCGCCGACGCTGGTAGCCTGGCATGGTTCTTCGCTGATCCAGAATCTTCTGCGCCCACTGGCGCGCTTCTTCGGTTCGCCCCTGCGACTGCAAGAATATTGCGTAGTTGTAGTAAGTCTCGGAGTTGGTGGAAATCTTGGTCGCCCGCTGGAACAGCGCCTCGGCTTTTTCCGCCTGCCCGGTTTGCGCGTAGGCGTGGGCCAGCAGGCCTTTGGCGCGATGGAAGTCATAGTTGGGGTCGGCGGTAACGGCGCGTTCGAGATCGGGCACGGCGGCGGCGAAGTCTCCTAACTCTACCTCGGCGACGCCGCGGCGGTAGAAAGCGTCCACCGAATCGGTGCGCGACGCAATGGCTTTGTCATAGCTGGCGCGGGCGCGCGCATAGTCGCCGTTGTCGAGGTAGAGCAGCCCAAGCTCTTCGTAGTTTCCGGCCGAAGGATTATCGAGGATCGCACGCTCCAGCTCGTGGATGCGTCGGCGGCGGGGAAAGACCTGAAAGGAAGTACGGAGCAGTCCGGCATCGGGAATGACTTCGACAACGACGTACACCAATGCCCCAACCCATCCCAGGAAAAGGATGATGAAGATCCAGTATGTATCCGGACGCCGGCGGATAAAGTGCACAATGGCCACTGCCTGCAGCACAAATCCCCAGCCGCCCAAGAAAAACAGAAGCGATCCCATGCGTCTGGGGAATATACCACGGCAGTGTTCCTCCGCTCACGGTCAGCGAATGCTAAAATGGTGAGTGGTGAAGCCTTTCACGCGTTCCATTCGCCTGCTGGCCTCCGATATCGACGGCACGCTGCTCAATCCACAATTCCAGATTTCGCTCGAGGATCTTGCAGCCCTGCGCCAGGCGCATGATTCCGGTATCGAAATCGTGTTGGTCACGGGAAGGCGGCACACTTTCGCCTTGCCCATCGCACAACAGTTAGGTTTTGATTTGTGGGTGATCAGTTCGAATGGAGCGGTCACGCGGTCGCTGGCCGGTGAGACTTTTCATCGTGACTTGATGCCGCGCGAGATCTGCCGTGAGTTGTGCGGGACCATGCAAGACTTTCGCGGCAACACTGTTCTAACCTTTGATAAGGAGACGAAAGGCGCAATCGTGCTCGAGCACCTGGACGACTTAAACGCGAGCATCCGCCGCTGGCTGGAAAAGAATATGGCCTACATCGAATTTGTGGCGCCAGTCGAAAAGGCGCTGGTAAGCGATCCGGTGCAAGCTATGTTTTGCGGAACGACAGATCGGATGGTGGAAGCCTTGCGCGCGCTGGAACGCAGCGGCATGGAGAATCGCGTCACCGTGCTTCGCACCGAATATCCGGAGCGTGATCTGTCGATGATCGACGTGCTGAATACAGGATGCTCCAAGGGACACGCACTGGAGCGCTGGGCGGCGCATCGCGGTTTACCGCGCGAGCAGGTCATGGCCATCGGTGATAATCACAACGATGTGGAAATGCTTGAGTTCGCCGGGCATCCGGTTATCATGGGAAATGCCTGCGAGGAATTGCGCGGGCGTGGCTGGAATGTAACGCTTGGCAACGACGCCTGCGGTGTAGCGGCCGCAGTGGCGGATGTGGTTGGCCGCTAGAATATTTGCTATGAAGAAGGCGATCCAAATTACCGGATGGACAGCACTCATTGTTTTTTTCGCGATGACAGCGCTTCCCTGCCGGGCCGCCGATTCCGCGGTCCTGCGCAACGGATTCTCCATCCGTCATGAGCGCCGGCAGGTGATCGGCGCGATCACGCGTCTCTTTGTGGATGGCGACAATTCGAGTTTCGTGGACATTCCTACATCTGAGATTGATCACTTCGAAGCTGTGCCGGATCAGCCCGTTACGCCCCTCAACACGCAATCTTCACAGAAGCCGGTTCAGCGTGCTCAACCTGTTCAGCGTCCGATCGACCTGAATGAGGTTATAAGGTCCGCCAGTGGAACCTACCGCCTGGACCCCGATCTGGTAAACAGCGTGATTCGCGCCGAGAGTGGATTCAACGTGCGCGCGGTGTCACCGAAGGGCGCACAGGGATTGATGCAGCTCATGCCGGGGACGGCGTCGCAATTGGGCGTGCGGAACACTTTTGATCCTCAAGCTAATGTGGAGGGCGGGACGCGATATCTGCGCGAATTGCTGGAGCGCTACAACTTCGATTTGATCAAGGCGCTGGCGGCCTACAACGCCGGGCCGCACCGCGTAGAGCAATATGGGGGCGTGCCTCCTTATTACGAGACCAAAGCGTACGTAGCGCGCATCGTGCGGGACTTCAACAGGAAGAAGCTCGCTGCCCAAAGCGCCACACAGTCGTCGGCCCAGAAGAAATCGGGGACCAAATCCACGGGAACACATGTGCCTTCAAACAAGGCGCGCAAGTCCAGCCCGCAAACCGAGGCGAAAGCCGCTCCGAGACCCGCTCCTGAATCCAACTAGCTTAGCTTCCTCTTTTAGAGGATCTTTTTTATCGAATCAAAGGATCGAGCGCACGACGCCGCCATCCGCGCGCAATGCCGCCCCGTGGGTCGCTGAAGCGAGTGGGCTGCACAGGAACGCCACGAATGCGCCAATCTCTTTCGGTTCGATCAAGCGCTTCAGCAAGGACGTGGGCCGCATGTTCTGAAAGAAGTCTTTTTCAATCGAGCCGCGATCCTTTTTCTGCTGCGCTGCCAACTGATCGACAAAGCCGATCACACCCTCGGAGGCGGTCGGCCCAACCAACACGCTGTTGACCGTAACGTTTGAACCCGCGGTGGTCTCGGCCATCCCACGGGCGATAGCGAGCTGCGCGGTTTTGGTCATTCCGTAGTGAATCATCTCGGCAGGAATCTGCACCGCCGATTCACTGGAAATAAAAATGATTCGTCCCCAGTTGCGCTGCTTCATCCGTGGAAGGTGATGACGGCTGAGGCGCACGCCGCTCATCACGTTAACCTCGAAAAACCGCAGCCAGTCCGCATCGGGAATTTCTTCGAAGGCCTTGGGCTCGAAGATACCGAGATTGTTTACCAGAATGTCGACATCAGGAAATTGTTCAGTGGCCTGACGCACGCCTTCGGCTGTTCCGAGGTCGGCAGCAAGTCCCTGAGCCGAACCCCGACTTCCCGAACGCTTCAGTTCTGCGAGAGCCTTGTCGACCCTCTCCTCTGTGCGGCCGTTGATGATTACCGATGCGCCTTCGAGCGCTAGGGTTTCCGCAATGGCGTATCCGATGCCCGCCGTTGATCCAGTGATAAGTGCGCGCTTGCCTTGCAGTTGTAGATTCATAAAGATTCGATGTGAATGAAACGCAAGTGATTCAGGCCGGCCTTGAATCCGATCATTATTAGTTTGCAAGCTGCTCATGTGGAGACAGCCGCCCTCGCCTGTCGCTCGAGCGCAGCTCGAAGATTCTCTCGCCCGAAGAACAAACTGAGACACTATCGTTCGTTTGACCCTCCGCGCACACTCGTTTACCTTGGGAGAGCCGTTTCCGCTTCGCGTTGCGAAGGTCGCGGCGCGAGTCTCTGCTTTCATGGATAAAAAGCGCATCGTAGCCAGCGTGGTGGTGTTCCTCATCCTGGCTGTCTTGCTTTTTCTGCAATACCGTCATTGGCAAAGCTTCGACTGGGGCACGTTCTGGGCGCAAACGCATCGCATAAAAAAAGCTCATGTGTTTCATGCGATAGCGTTGATCTACATCGCATATTTTATGCGGGCTGTGCGCTGGAAGATTTTTCTGCAGCCGGCGCGTCCGAAGACAACCGTCATGGACATGTTGTCTCCCACCCTGATTGGCTTCGCGGGGCTTGCGTTGCTGGGCCGGGCGGGAGAATTTATTCGTCCGTATCTGATCGCGCGGCGGACGGGCCTTCCCTTCTCTTCTCAGCTTGCAGTGTGGGCGGTCGAGCGCATCTTCGACGTGGGCGCATTCACGGTGCTGATGGTGCTGGCGATTTTCCTGCCGAGCGCTCTGCCTTCGATTCCCCATCCGGAGTACTACCTGCGGTTTCGCGAGGGCGGTTTCTTGCTGATCGCTGTGGTCGCCGGTTTGACGGTAGGCGCGATTGTCATCCGTCGCAGTGGGGACGCCGTGGCCCTATGGGTGGAGGCGCGCTTCGGCCATCTCTCGTCGAACTTTGGCCACAGACTGGGCCAGAAGGTGCGCGAGTTCGGCCAGGGACTGGATACGATTCACGGCCCTGTCTCGCTGCTGATGCTAAGCGTGGTTTCTGTAGGAATGTGGTACGTCATCGCGTTGTCTTACCAGGAGGTAACGCATTCCTACGGCGTACCATCGCTCGAGATTCCTGTATCGCAACTGCTGATTCTGATGGGATCCAGCATGGTGGGGTCCATGCTGCAATTGCCCGCGGTTGGTGGCGGCTCGCAGATGGCGACGATCGCGGCACTCTCCACAGTGTTTGACGTGCCGCCGGAGATGGCAGCGAGTTGTGGCATTCTGCTGTGGCTGGTCACGTTCGCTGCCGTAATTCCTTTGGGATTGGCTTTGGCACACTACGAGAGACTATCCCTGCGAAAGTTATCGGAAGAAAGCCATCACGCCGAAGAGTCCGAGATCAGCGGCCCGCCTGCGTGAGACTGGGAAGGACACGCCTGCAGTCGTGACGCACCAGCTCTAAAGGACGCAGGCGCTTTATGCAGTGAGAAAGTATCTAGCTGTCTATTACGGAGGTACCCATCGGCGGGGCGCGGCCTCACGCCCCTGTTACAATTTCTCTATTAACTCCTTACATTTGAACTAGCCGTTTTCATCGACATCAGCGCCATGAAATGTCCCTTCTGTGGATTCGCAAACGACAAGGTAGTTGATTCGCGCGAGAGCAAAGAGGCGGAGTCCATCCGCCGCCGGCGCGAGTGCCTGAAGTGCGGCAAGCGCTTCACCACCTATGAGCGCATCGACGAAATCCCCTACATGGTGGTCAAGAAGGACGGGCGGCGCGAGAAGTTCGACCGCCAGAAAATTCTGAATGGCTTACTCCGCGCTTGCGAGAAGAGGCCGGTGCCGATTGGCAAACTCGAGCAAATTGTGAACGACGCCGAATCATTTGTCATCGAGTCGCAGGAGCGCGAGCGCAAAACCAGCGAACTCGGCGAACTGATCATGAACCGTCTGCGGCGCTATGACAAAGTAGCGTACGTTCGTTTTGCCTCAGTCTATCTGGATTTCAAGGATGTAAAGGAGTTCATGAACGAGTTGAGGGATTTGGTGAAAACTAAAGATATTATAGAAGTTAAAGCAAAAAAAAGTGGTCAATGACCGGCGGTCTGTGACTAGTAAAACTAAGGGTGCGTTTCTCTTACTAGTCACTGATCACTAATCACTGGCCACTGCGTGTGAAACATGAGTCATAAAGTAACCCTGATCCCCGGCGACGGCATCGGCCCCGAAGTCACGCGGGCCACGGTGCGCATTCTTGAAGCTACCGGCGTGAAGTTCGACTGGGAGTCATTCCAGGTCGGTGCCGAAGCATTCGAGAAATACGGCGAATACATCCCGAAAGAAGCGCTCGAATCGATCGAGCGCACCCATGTAGGGCTGAAGGGTCCGGTGACGACGCCGATCGGCGGTGGCTTCTCCAGCATCAACGTGGCGCTTCGGCAGAAATTCGAGTTGTATGCGAACTTCCGTCCCATACGGAACCTGCCGCACATCCCCACGCGTTACCCTGATGTCGATCTCATCATCGTACGCGAAAACACTGAGAGCCTGTACTCAGGACTGGAGCACGAAGTGGTGCCGGGCGTGGTCGAAAGTTTAAAAATCATCACGGAAAAGGCTTCGACCCGCATTGCAAAGTTTGCCTTCGAGTATGCCCGCAAGAATCAGCGCAAGAAGATCCACGCCATCCACAAAGCCAACATCATGAAGCTGTCGGATGGCCTGTTTCTACGCTGCTGTCGCACCGTGGCCAAGGGATTTCCCGAGATCACCTACGGCGAACACATCGTCGATAACACCTGCATGCAGCTCGTGATGAATCCTTATCAGTACGACATGCTGGTGATGGAAAATTTGTATGGCGACATTATTTCGGACTTGTGCGCAGCCTTTGTGGGCGGCCTGGGATTTGTACCCAGCGCAAACCTGGGCGACCACTGCGCGATCTTTGAGGCGGTGCACGGGTCGGCGCCTGATATTGCGGGAAAGAATCTGGCCAATCCCACGGCGCTACTGCGATCGTCGCTGCTCATGCTGCGCCATCTGGGCGAGGTCGATGCGGCCACGCAGATTCGCAATGCGCTGGAAAAGGTCTACCGTCATCACGAAAAGCTGACGCGCGATATTGGCGGGAAGGCGGGCACTTCGGAATTTGCGGATGCGGTGATCGAAGAGATGGAGAACGCGAAGGTCGCGCCCGGACAGGCCTAGCATCTACACCATGGGTGGCGATCCCCTGCCCGAACGCCGCAAATGGTTGCGCGTCCTTTGTTGGGCTGATGGCGAGCGCCACAACGTAGTTGTGGAAGAAAAGAACGAGCTGCGGGTGCCAAACTTCTTGCGTATGCATTTTTTACTTCGATTTTGCGGCGCGGTCTTCAACTGCGCCGTTTTCCATTTCCATCCTGTTGATATCCGCCATTGACTCTCGGCGCGGATGAGAGTAAATTCGCCCGTTCTGGGGAATCTGAAGGGATGGCGAAGACAACGCGTTTGGGGGTAGTTCTGTTTCAGCTGGGCGGGCCCGATACGCTGGCTGCGATAGAGCCTTTCCTTTACAACCTGTTCTGCGACCCCGATATTATTGACTTTCCTTTCGCCCGGCTCGGGCGGAAACCTCTGGCCAAGCTGATTTCGAGCACGCGCGCACGTAAAGTGCAGCATCATTACGCGACTATTGGAGGGGGTTCCCCCATCCGGCGCTTTACCGAACGGCAGGCTCGCGCGCTCGAAGCCGCGCTTGAAAATCAAGGTCTGGACGCGCGCTGTTTTGTGGCGATGCGTTACTGGCATCCATTTACCGGTGAGGCGATTGCCCAACTTGAGGCCGCGCACTGCGATGAAGTTGTGCTGCTGCCTTTGTATCCGCAGTATTCGTCGACGACCATAGGCAGCAGCTTGAATGAGTGGCAGCGCCTGTTCCGGGGCAACATTCCTGTACACAACGTCGGCCACTTCTACCGGCATCCCATGTATTTAGACGCGGCCATCGAAAAGATTGAACAGGCTCTGGCGCGATTTCAGGTGCCGGAACGCGCCGAGATTGTCTTCAGCGCGCACAGCGTTCCCCTATCGGTAATTGCGAAGGGCGATCCCTACCAGCGGCAAATCGAAGAAACCGTTCGCCTCCTCATGCAGCGCGGTAGATTTCGGAACCATCACCGCCTCTGCTACCAGAGCAAAGTCGGCGCCAGCAAATGGCTGCAGCCTTCCCTGCACCGTACTCTTCGCGATCTCGCCGCCGAGCAGGCGCGCGAAGTTTGCATTGTGCCAGTGGCCTTCGTCTCCGATCACGTGGAAACGCTTGGCGAGATCAACCACGAAGCCCGCGAAGAAGCGCACCGGCTGGGCATCAGACAATTTGAAATGAGTGCTGGCCTGAACGATTCTCCCAAATTTATTTCGGCGCTGGCGCAGTTGGTGCAGCAAGCCCTGGGCAGCGAAG